>NZ_JBEWQE010000023.1:0-85761 GCF_040538975.1 Flavobacterium sp. UW10123 | reverse complement strand
TTCCAGCGGGACTTACTTTAAATTCGGATTACACCATTACTGTTGCGCCAAATACGCCTGCAGCAGATTATAATGTAGAATATAAAATCTGTGAAAACACAAATCCAACAAATTGTGATTCGGTAATTACAGTGGTGAAAGTTACAGGCGGAAATCTTGTAGCAAATGAAGATTTAGTGCCATCAGCAGTTGGAGTAAATATTCCACAAACAGTAATTAACGTTTTTGAGAATGATACTAAAGATGGAAATAAATTAGTGCCATCAGATGTAGATCTTAAAGTAACTCAAGCAGATCCAAAAGGATATCTGACTGTAGATGTAGATGGAAATGTTACACTAGCGCCAAATGCACCTGCGGGAGACTATGAATTGACATATACTATTTGTGAGAAATTGAATCCAGATAACTGTGCCTCAAATATTGTAAAAGTAACGGTGACAGAACCAAAAATGACAATTACAGCAGAAAGCTATTGTTCAAACAATGTTCCGTATGTTAATTATACAGTTTCACCAGATAATTTCGTAGCTAATAATTTATTAACTGTAAAATGGATTGATAGCAATAATAATGTTGTAGCAACTCAGACCAATCTGCCATTAAGTGGAAATCTTCTATGGCCAGGAGCAGAAATTGACAATAACGGAAATGGAATTGATTGGCCAGGATGGATTTTAAATAATGGTATATGGACAGAAGGTGCCGACGGATTTGAAGCTACTAGAAATGGAGTGAAAATCGAGTTTTCATTAAATCCAACTGTTACAGTTTCTGTTGCATATCCGCCTGTTAAACCAGATTGTAATGCACGTCCAACATTTGCTATAAAAGCAAATAATGATGTGGCAGGACCTGTAGATGCTAAAAAAGGTGCAAATGCTACGATTAATATTTTTGAAAATGACTTGTTAAATGGAGTAAAATTCGATCCTTCAGCTGTTATTCTATCAGTTCCGGTTGTCCATCCAAATATTTCATTGAATGCTGATGGTTCAATCAATATTGCGACAAATACACCAGATGGAGTTTACGAATTAACATATCAGATTTGTGAAGCTGCGAATGCATCAAATTGCAGTCAGGCGGTGATTAAGATTACTGTTGAGAATAATATTGACTCAGGTCCACCAACAGCAAATCAGATTACTTTAAATGACGACAATGATGTTAGCGTTGATGGAATTAATGGTTCATTAGAGTTTATAAATGTTTTAGAAAATGATTTGATAAACGGAAAACCAATAAATCCTGCAGATGTTGTAGTGAAACCTGTAACAGAAAGTCCATATTTTGAATGGAATGCTGACGGTACGATAAATGTTAAACCAAACACGCCAGGAACAAATTATCAGTTAACTTATCAAGTTTGCGAAAAAGCAAATCCGACAAATTGTTCTACGGCTGTATTAAATGTTTTTGTTGAAGTTCCAGCTATTTCAGTAATCAAAACAGCAGTTTTCAATGACGAAAATAAGAGCGGTTTTGCAAATGCAGGAGAAACAATTACATACAAGTTTACAGTAACCAATACAGGAAATGTGCCTCTAGTTGGAATCACAATAAACGATCCATTGCCAGGAGTGGTAGTTTCTGGACAAGCAATTAATTTGGGAGTTAACGAATCTAACGAAACGAATTTCACAGCAGTCTACAAAATTACTCAAGAAGATATTAATCGAGGCAGTGTAAGTAATCAGGCAACTGTAAAAGGAAGCAGTGTAAGAGGAGTTATTGTTGAAGATCAGTCAGATGATGCAAGCAACAGTGGAGATAGTCCAACAGTCTTAGACTTAAACGGATGTTCAATTAAAGTAATGAATGCTTTCTCTCCAAACGGAGACAGTAAGAATGCAAGATTCTACATTAGAGGAATTGAATGTTATCCAGATAATACGGTTGAAATCTATAACCGTTGGGGAGTTTTGGTTTTCAATATAGATCAATATAATAATAATGATCGAGTATTTGTTGGATATTCTAATGGACGTTCTACGATCAAACAAACAGATGGTCTTCCGGTTGGAACGTATTTCTATGTCTTAAAATACAAAGACAGCGCTCAGAAGTCTCACCAAGAATCTGGTTACTTATACCTTAATAAATAAAATGGAATACGGCTTAGGTAAAACTAAGCCGTTCTAAAGCTTAATAAATGAAAAAATTAATTTTAGTTTTTATGTTTTTTTCGATTGTGTCACATGCGCAGCAAGATGCGCAGTATACGCAATACATGTATAACACAATCGAAGTCAATCCAGCGTATGCAGGTTCACGTGGAGCTTTAAGCGTTTTTGGTTTATATCGTACACAATGGATTGGACTTGACGGAGCGCCAGAAACGAGCACATTTTCTGTTAATACACCTCTAAAAAATAGTGATTTAGGACTTGGAGTTTCTTTAGTAAATGATAAAATTGGGCCAACGGTAGAAAATACTTTATCGGCAGATTTGTCTTATACGATTCCAACTTCAGAATCATGGAATTTATCTTTCGGTATAAAAGGAACAGCCAATCTTTTCAATATCGATATTAATAAATTGAGTTATGAAGATCAGGACGATCCGCAATTTCAGAATCTGAAAAATAAATTTTCACCAAACGTTGGAGCAGGAATTTATTATCATTCAGACAGAGCTTATATCGGATTATCGGTTCCTAATTTCATAGAAACAAATCGTTATGATTCAGACGATGTGGCTATTTTCAAAGAGAAAATCAATTATTATTTAATAGCAGGTTATGTATTTAATCTGGATCGTTTAGAATACATCAAATTCAAACCAGCCTTAATGACCAAAATGGTAGAAGGAGCGCCTTTGCAAGTTGACGTTTCAGGAAATTTCATGTTCAACGACAAATTCGTTTTAGGGCTTGCTTACCGTTGGAGTGCATCTGTTAGTGCAATGGCAGGATTTCAAGTAACAAAAGGAATGTACATAGGTTATGGTTACGACCATGAAACGACACAATTAAGAAAATACAATTCTGGATCTCACGAGATTTTCTTAAGATTCGAATTCTTTAATAATTTCAATAAAATGATATCCCCAAGATTCTTTTAATACAACCTATGAAAGCTATAAAATTAATTTTGATTGTTTTACTGTCTAGTTTTATTTCAAATGTGAATGCGCAAAACCCATTCACAAACATGAATATAAAATATGCAGATAAAAAATATGAAGAGTACGCTTACGCGGATGCAATAAAAGTTTACGAGAGTTTGGTAACTGAACAGACTACCGATCAAGGAATAATTCAGCGTTTGGCAAATTCATATTATTTTAATGGAGAATTAAAAAGTGCATTAAAATGGTACGAACAATTATTCGTGATAAACGAAAACCAAGATCCCGAATATTTGTATCGATATGCACAATCGTTAAAATCAGTAGGAGATTATAGAAAGTCTGATGAGATTTTGCAGAAATTCAACCAAAAAGCAACTGCAGAAAAAAGAGCAGATTTAATCAGAAATGAGAAAAACTACTTAGAAGATATTAAAGAAAACTCAGGAAGATTTCAAATTGCCGATGCTGGAGTCAATTCTAGATATTCAGATTACGGAAGCGTAGTTTACAACAACAAAATTGTTTTTACTTCTGCGCGCGATACAGGCGGAGTGGTGAAAGCCAATTTTGAGTGGACAAACAGATCGTTTTCTAGATTGTACACAGCCGATTTAATGCCAGACGGAAGCGTTGGAAAACCTGAACTTTTAGTAAAAAGAAAAAAAGACAACTTTAATGAGTCAAGTCCGATTTTTACGAAAGACGGACGTACGATGTATTTCACACGAAATAATTTTACAGACGGTAAAAGACGAAGCAACGATAAAAACGTAACGCTTCTTAAATTATACAAAGCCGAACTTATCGACAACACATGGCAGAATGTAAAAGAACTTCCATTCAATAGTGATCAATACAGCACGGCACATCCAGCTTTAAGTGTTGACGAAAAAACATTGTATTTTGCATCAGATATGCCAGGAACGTTGGGTCAGTCTGATATCTACAAAGTTTCAATTAATGAAGATGGAACTTTTGGAACACCAGAAAATCTAGGACCTGCTATAAATACTGAAGCAAGAGAAACTTTTCCGTTCATTTCTGGAGATAACGAATTGTATTTTGCTTCTGACGGACGTCCAGGCTTAGGCGGATTGGATATTTTTGCTTCTCGCATAAAAGCAAACGGAAGTTATGATGACGTTTTAAATGTTGGTGAACCAGTAAATAGCAAACAAGACGATTTTGCTTTTAGCATTGACAGTAAAAGCAGAAGCGGTTATTTTTCTTCAAACAGAGAAAACGGACTAGGTTTAGACGACATTTACAGATTTACAGAAACAAGAAGGCTAATCTGCGAACAAAACTTATCGGGAACAGTTACCGATGCAGAATCAAATGAAATCTTAGCCAATACTTCTTTGACTTTGTTTAATGAAAAATTTGATCCAGTTGGAACAATTACGACAGACGAAAAAGGAAATTATATTTTTCCTGATTTAAGATGTGGCAAAAAATACACCATTAGAACTGCTAAAAACGATTACAATGCCAAAGAAGTTGCAGTAACAATCCAGAGAGAAAAAGGAGAAACTATTCAAATGATTGCATTAAACAAAGTTTTTAAACCTCTTGTTGCAAAAACTGTAGCCATTAAAAAAACGACAATCAGTCCAGTAAAAGTGGGTTCTATAAGAGTAGGAGTAGATATTGCAAAACTGTTAAATCTGCCTATGAATTTCTTTGATTTAGGTAAAGCAACAATCAAGAAAACATCAGAACCGCAATTAATGAAAGTGGTTAATCTTTTAAATGAATATCCAACAATGAAATTAGATATTCGTTCGCATACAGACAGCCGTTCTTCTTCAGAAAGCAATCAGATTCTTTCAGAGAAAAGAGCACAATCAACCAAAAACTGGTTAGTTCAAAAAGGAATCAGCGAAGATCGATTAAGCGCCAAAGGTTATGGAGAAACGCAACTAGTAAACAAATGTGCTGACGGAGTAAAATGTACAGAAAAACAGCACATGCAAAATAGACGAAGCGAGTTTATTATTGTATCGATGTAAAATATCTTCTTTATAAATTATAAAACCCCTTTTCTAAATTTTAGAAAAGGGGTTTTTGTTTAGAAATAATCCCTACGGGATAATGGTTTGGGGTGTGAATAATTTTTTTTCTACCGATCAGTCACTCCTAACGGAGTGTTTTTTCAATCATTATATAATTCGAGGCTCACTCCGCTAGGAGTGACTGATTGGTAGAACGCAAATGATTATCCGTGTTTATTTTGTCCTGTAGGGACATTTGATTGGTTAATAAAAATCAATTGATAAATAATAAAATTTATATTTTATCATCTGTGTATTAAATCAGAAAAGGGGTTTTTGTTTATTCTGTAATTATATTAGAATTTCTATTAAGTAAATAGTCAATTTCACTTAAAAAATCAAATTCATCTTGAAGTATTAACTGAAGAACAGTTTCCAGAATTAAACCTATATTGATAGATTGACTTTTGTCAGTTTCAGGAATTTTATGGGCATCTTGCTCAAAAGCCAAAATACATAATTTCAGCATATCAGTAATGACACAACCAAGTTCTAAATAATTTTGAAACTTAATCTCAGCAACATTGGTTTTGTTATTCGCAGGTTTTAAAGTATGAAAATATAGAGAGGCTAATTTTCTAAGATCTAAATTTTTGATTTCGTGTGATTCCATATAATGAGGCGTTTAGTTGAAGAAATAGATGTTTTATTATTCTAAATTATTTTATGCAAGATGCTTTTTCTTTTTATTATTTCCAACATACGATTGTATGTTGTGTAAAATAAATCTTATAATTAGTATTGAGAGCAAATCTATTAAAATGAAAAAAAAGATAACACGACATATATGTCGTGTTAATATCTTTCTGAAATTTTTGCAATCTCTACAGGGTAATGTGGGGTTATATTTCGCTCCTCTGGAGCTCTTTTCTTTTGGTATAATTTTTCAGCTATAAATATTATGCTCCGCTGGAGCATTGCTTTAATTATCATAAAAAAGAAAACTCCGTTAGGAGTTGTTGGTTGGTAGTCCCAGCGGGACGAAATATTTATAGAAAATATATTAAACACCTACCTAAAAGCCCCAGCAGGGTGATATGTCGCTCCTCTGGGGTATTCTTAATGGTTATAAAAAAATGAAAAAACTCCGCTAGGAGTTTCTGGTCGGTAAACGTTAAAAAATCTAAATTTCTTCAAAAAACAATTCTAAACAAATTCATTCTTTACACTATAAATTTGAAAACCTTAATTTTTGTGTATTATATTTAAAATGAATTAGTTATGTTTTAAAAAATCGATTTCGCTGTAGATCGTGTTTGTTTTTGTTTTAACTTTATAATCCTAAAAAAATTTCATTATGACTGTAGATCAAATACTTAAAGCAAAAGGAAGAAATGTTTATTCGATTTTCTCCAATTTAACGGTTTATGATGCGTTAAAAGTGATGGGAGAAAAAAACATTGGGGCAATTTTAGTTATGGATGATAATATTTTAAAAGGAATATTATCTGAAAGAGATTATGCTAGGAAAATTGTACTGAAAGATAAATCTTCTAAAGAAACTTTTGTTCATGAGATTATGGAAAGTCATGTTTTTACAGTAAAACTTTCAGATAATCTTGAAGATTGTATGGAACTTATGAGCGAAAAAAGAATAAGACACCTGCCTGTTTTAGAAGATGGAACAGTGGTTGGAGTAATTTCAATCAGCGATGTAGTGAAGGCAATTATAGAAATTCAGAAAGATACAATCAACCATTTGAATTCTTATATTTCTCAATAAAGCACACCTAAAAACGATAAAAATTCAAACGAGTCCAATTTCTATTGGACTTTTTCTATTTATTCGAATAAATTTTAGGAAAAGAAAACGCTAAAAATACGCCATTTTAAAACAAGACTTATATCTTTGTAAGCTAGAATAAAAGCTAAAAACAATGAACAAAGAGAGTAAAAGAAGAGAAGCGTTACTGTATCACGCAGAACCAACTCCAGGAAAAATTCAGGTAGTTCCAACAAAAAAATATGCAACCCAGAGAGATTTATCATTAGCCTATTCGCCGGGAGTTGCAGAACCATGTTTAGAAATCGCAGCAAACAAAGAAGACGTTTATAAATACACAGCAAAAGGAAATTTAGTAGCCGTAATTTCAAACGGTACAGCGGTTTTAGGCCTTGGAAATATTGGTCCAGAAGCAGGAAAACCTGTAATGGAAGGAAAAGGTTTATTGTTTAAAATTTTCTCAGACATTGATGTTTTTGATATCGAAATTGATACCGAAAATGTTGAAGAATTCATTCAGACTGTAAAAAATATTGCTCCAACTTTTGGAGGTATCAATCTGGAAGATATTAAAGCTCCAGAATCTTTTGAAATAGAAAGAAGACTGATTGAAGAATTGGATATTCCAGTAATGCACGACGATCAGCACGGAACAGCAATTATATCTTCTGCAGCTTTAATCAATGCACTTGAATTGGCAGGAAAAAAGGCAGAAGATGTAAAAGTTGTAGTTTCTGGTGCGGGATCTGCTGCAATTGCTTGTACAGATTTATATGTTTTACTTGGAGTAAAAGTTGAAAATGTTTTAATGTACAACAGTAAAGGACTTTTGACTAAAGATAATCCTGCACTTTCAGATTTACAATTGAAGTATGCTATTGATGGTGCTAAAATTCCTTTAGAAGAAGCAGTAAAAGGTGCTGATGTTTTCATCGGATTATCTTCTGGAGACATTTTATCACCAGAAATGTTATTGACAATGGCAAACAATCCGATTGTTTTTGCAATGGCAAATCCAAATCCGGAAATCGACTATAATTTGGCTGTACAAACTCGTAAAGATGTTATTATGGCTACGGGCCGTTCAGATTTTCCTAATCAGGTAAATAACGTTTTAGGTTTCCCTTATATCTTTAGAGGAGCACTAGACGTAAGAGCGACAAAAATCAACGAAGAAATGAAAATGGCGGCTGTAAAAGCTTTAGCCATTTTAGCAAAAGAACCAGTTCCAGAGCAAGTAAACGTAGCTTACGGTGCAATGAAACTTGGATTCGGACAAGAATATATTATTCCTAAACCTTTCGATCCTAGATTAATTACTGTTGTAGCTCCTGCAGTTGCAAAAGCAGCAATGGAATCTGGAGTAGCAAAAAATCCTATTACAGACTGGGCAGCTTATGAAGATCATCTTCGTGAGCGTATGGGGAACGATAATAAAATGGTACGTTTGATTACAAATCGTGCTAAATTAGATCCAAAGAAAATTGTTTTTGCTGAGGCAGATCAATTAAACGTTTTAAAAGCAGCCCAAATTGTTTACGAAGACGGAATCGGATTCCCAGTTTTATTAGGAAACAAAGAACAAATTTTAGAATTGAAACAAGAATTAGGTTTTGATGCTGATCTTGAAATCATTGATCCTAAAACAGATGAAGAAGCAGAAAGACGTAACAGATTTGCAAAATCATTTTGGGAAGCAAGAGGAAGAAGAGGTGTTTCTAAACTAGATGCAGAAAAATTCATGCGCGAAAGAAACTACTTCGCTGCAATGATGGTTAATGAAGGAGAAGCTGATGCATTGGTAACAGGGCATTCTAGAAGTTATCCTTCTGTTGTAAAACCAATGATGCAGTTAATTCCAAAAGCACAAAATGCTTCACTCATTGCTACTGCAAACATGATGCTTACATCTCGCGGTCCAATGTTTTTATCAGATACAGCAATCAACATTAATCCATCTGCACAAGATTTGATTAACATTGCGATCATGACGGCAAAAACAGCAAGAATGTTTGGAATTGAACCGGTAATCGCAATGGTTTCGTTTTCAAACTTTGGTTCTTCAACTAGCGAGAGTGCATCAAAAGTGAGAGAAGCTGTAGCTTACTTGCATAAAAACCACCCAGAATTAATTGTTGATGGAGAAATTCAAGCAGATTTTGCTTTAAATCCGGAAATGCTTCAAGAGAAATTCCCATTCTCTAAATTAGCAGGAAAAAAGGTCAATACATTGGTTTTCCCTAATTTAGAATCAGCAAATATTACTTATAAATTGTTGAAAGAATTGTATAAGGTGAATTCAATTGGACCTATCATGATGGGTATGGGTAAACCAGTACACATTTTCCAATTAGGTGCAAGCGTTGAAGAAATGGTTAATATGGCAGCAATTGCTGTTATTGATGCACAGGAAAAAGAAAGCAAAAAGAATAAAATAACACAATAAACGTTCTTGCAAAGGATTGAACAAATTTGTCGTAGTTTTATGGCATTTTTGTTATATTTGATACTAATAAACTATATTTATGATAGCACATTTGCAAGGGAGATTAGTAGAAAAGAATCCTACTGAGGTTGTAATTGATTGTGGTGGAGTTGGTTATCAGGTGAATATATCGCTGCATACCTTCTCTTTAATTCCAAATTCTGAAAATATAAAATTGTATACGCATCTTCAAATTAAAGAAGATGCGCATACTTTATATGGTTTTGCCGAAAAATCGGAGCGAGAAATTTTTAGAATGCTAATTTCTGTTTCAGGAATTGGAGCCGGAATCGCAAGAACAATGCTTTCGTCTATAGAGCCAAAGCAAATTATAAATGCCATTGCATCTGGAGATGTAGGCATAATCCAGTCTATCAAAGGGATTGGAAACAAAACAGCACAAAGAGTTATACTAGATTTAAAGGAAAAAGTTGTTAAATTGTATAATATTGATGAAGTTTTTGCTGTTCAAAACAATAGAAACCGAGATGAAGCGTTATCTGCTCTAGAAGTTCTAGGTTTTGTGCGAAAAGCTTCTGAAAAAGTGGTGGAAAGAATCGTAAAAGAAGATCCTGAAGCTACTGTTGAAACAATTATCAAAAAGGCTCTAAAAAGCTTATAAATTTCATTCTATATAAAAGAATTCTATGCGTAAAATTTGTATTTTGTTGCTGGTATTACTCTGCGGTAATGTTTCGCGCGCACAGGTTACACCGGTAACTCAAGATACAACTAAAACTCAATTTTCAGTAGGTAAGATAGATCTCGAAGATCCTCCAAGTGTACTTTCAGCATACAAGTACGATCCTATTACAGATCGTTATATTTACACCACTTCAGTAGATGGTTTCTCTATCAATTACCCTTTAATTTTAACTCCAAAAGAATACGAAGATTTAGTTCTAAAAGAATCGAGACGAAATTATTTTAGAAAAAAATCAGATGCCATTGATGGTAAAAAAGCTGGAGCCGAAGCAGCAAAAAAAGATTTATTGCCAAGATATTATATCAACTCGAGTTTATTCGAAAGTATTTTTGGAAGTAATACTATAGACGTAAAACCCACAGGGTCAGTAGAGATGGACTTGGGGTTGCGTTATACTAAACAAGATAATCCTTCATTTTCGCCAAGAAACAGATCTTCTCTAACTTTTGATTTCGATCAAAGAATCAGTATGAGTTTAATGGGGAAAATCGGAACTCGTCTTGAAGTAAATGCTAACTATGATACACAATCAACGTTTGCTTTTCAGAACTTATTTAAACTAGCTTATACACCTTCAGAAGACGATATCGTTCAGAAAGTTGAGGTGGGTAATGTGAGCATGCCTTTAAACAGTACTCTTATTCGAGGCGCACAAAGTTTATTTGGAGTAAAAGCCCAGCTGCAATTTGGTAAGACAACCATTACGGGAGTTTTCTCAGAACAGAAGTCTCAAACCAAAAGTATAGTCGCAGAGGGTGGCGGAACCGTTCAGAACTTTGATTTATTTGCTTTAGATTATGATAACGACCGACATTTCTTCTTATCACAATATTTTAGAAATAAATATGATGCTTCGCTAAAGAATTATCCATTAATAGACAGCCGTGTTCAAGTTACAAGGATTGAAGTTTGGGTAACCAATAAACAGAATAGAATCACAACAGGAAATAATAACTTAAGAAATATTATTGCACTTCAAGATTTAGGAGAAGGTCAGGTTTCTGGTGTGCCAGATAATGAAGTGGTTGTCATTACAAATCCTGCTGGTTTCTTTAATAATCCTATAGATTCTCCAACAGATAATACCAATAATAAATATGATCCTGCAGCAATTGGAAAACCAGGAAGCTATTTAAATTCTAATATTAGAGAAATTGTAACCGCAAAATCTGGATTTAATAATGCTAATACAAATGAAGGTACAGATTATTCTGTTCTGGAAAATGCTAGAAAATTAACCACTCAAGAATATACTTTTAATGCACAGTTAGGTTATATTTCGTTGCAACAGCGTTTGGCCAATGACGAAATCTTGGCAGTTGCATTTGAATATACGGTTGGAGGAAAAGTGTACCAAGTCGGAGAATTTGGAAGTGATGGTGTGGATGGGACCGTAGTTACAGGAAATAATAACGGAAATCAGGCAATCGTAACGCAGAGTTTGGTGTTGAAAATGCTGAAAAGCAGTTTGACAAACGTTCAAAATCCAGTTTGGAACTTGATGATGAAAAACGTGTATCAGATTCCACAAGCTTATCAAATCAAACAGGAAGATTTCAGGCTTAATATTCTTTACACAGATCCTTCGCCAATCAATTATATTACACCGGTTCAAGGGAGCACTTTTCCTCCAAATCCTGCGCCAGATGATAAATTAGACCAGACACCATTATTGAATGTCTTTAATCTTGACCGTTTAAATTATAACAACGATCCGCAGACAGGAGGAGACGGATTCTTTGATTATGTTCCTGGAGTAACTGTTGATGTACAGAATGCACGAATTATTTTCACGACTAAAGAGCCATTTGGAGAACTTTTATTTAGAAAATTAAATACCAATTCTGGAGAAAGCTACAATGATCCAGCTACATATAATCCGAATCAGAAGAAATATGTATTTAGAAACATGTATAAGAATACTCAGGCCGGTGCTTTGCAGGATAGTGATAAAAACAAATTCCTATTAAGGGGAAAATATAAATCTTCTGGAAGTAATGGCATTCCTATTGGTGCCTTTAATGTGCCACAGGGCTCTGTGGTTGTAACAGCCGCAGGACGAGTTTTGATAGAGGGTATAGATTATAGTGTAGATTATCAATTAGGAAGAGTGCAGATATTAGATCCTTCGCTTCAGGCTTCTAATACTCCGATTGAAGTTTCATTAGAAAATAACTCAATCTTTGGACAGCAGACGAGAAGATTCATGGGATTCAATGTTGAGCATAAAATCTCTGAAAAGTTTGTTGTGGGTGGAACATTCTTAAAAATGACAGAACGTCCTTTTACCCAAAAATCAAGCTACGGTCAAGAATCTGTAAATAATACTATTTTTGGTTTTAACGGAAATTATGCAACAGAAGTTCCATTTTTAACAAGATTAGCGAATAAACTGCCAAATATAGATACAGATGTTCCTTCAAATCTTTCGATCCGCGGGGAGATTGCATTTTTGAAACCAGATGCTCCAAAAGCGAGTGATTTTGAAGGCGAAGCAACTATCTATATCGACGATTTTGAAGGTACTCAGACTACAATTGATATGAGATCTGCTTATGCATGGAGTTTAGCTTCAACACCATTTATTAATTCTGATACAGACAATACTTTTAATGCTAGTTCAAATACATTAGAGTATGGTTATAAGCGTGCAAAGCTGTCTTGGTATACTATTGACCCGATTTTCTTTACCTCAAAACCATCTGGGATTTCAAATGATGACTTATCTTTAAATTCAACAAGAAGAATTTATAGTAGAGAACTTTATCCAAATACAGATATTGCACAAGGGCAGATTCAAGTGGTTAATACACTAGATTTAACTTATTATCCATCAGATAGAGGGCCGTATAATAATAATCCAAATTTTGCTTCGAGTAATCCATCATCCAATTTTGGTGGAATTATGCGTGCGCTGAACTCTACAAACTTTGAACAGGGAAATGTTGAGTATATTCAGTTTTGGGTACTTGATCCTTATGTCGGTACTGGAGAAGCCCAGCCAACTAACAGTGGAAAAATCTATTTTAATTTAGGCGAAGTGTCTGAAGACGTTTTAAAAGACGGAAGAAAACAATACGAAAATGGTTTAGGTCCAGATCAGGTTATGGTAAACCCGCAGCCAATTTGGGGAGACGTTCCTGCATCTCAATCATTAATTTATGCATTTGATACAAATCCAGACAATCGTAAGAATCAGGATGTCGGTTTAGACGGTTTGCCAGATGCAAAAGAAGGATCAATTTATAACAATTATGCAGGAGAAGAAGATCCTGCTGCAGATAATTATAAGTACTTTTTGAATACAGAAGGAGGCGTTTTGGAACGCTATAAAAAATACAACGGAACAGAAGGAAACTCGGCGGTAAGTGTTGATGATCCAAACCGTGGTTCTACAACCCTTCCAGATGTTGAAGATATCAACCGTGACAATACTATGAGTACAATCAATGCCTATTATGAATATAGTATTGATGTTAGACCAGGTATGCAGGTTGGTGAAAATTATATAACAGATATTAGAGAGGTTCAAAATGTAGAACTTCCAAATGGAGGTTCGACAAATGCGAGATGGATTCAGTTTAAAATTCCAGTTTCGAAACCTCAAAATACTATTGGGAATATTACCGATTTTAGATCGATTCGTTTCATGCGTATGTTTATGACTGGGTTTAATGATCAAATGACAGTTCGTTTCGGAGCTTTAGATTTAGTTAGAGGAGAATGGAGAAAGTATACTGGAACGCTAGATGCAAATGACACAAATCCTGATGATGACGGAACTCAATTTGATGTTGCAGCAGTAAACATTCAAGAAAATGGGACAAAATGTCCTGTAAACTATGTTATTCCGCCAGGAGTTCAAAGAGAGCAATTGTACAATAATAATACAATCATAAATCAAAACGAACAGTCTTTAGCAGTGCGAATAGCAGGTTCAGGATTAGAATATCAAGATTCTAGAGCGGTTTTCAAAAATGTAAGCGTTGATATGCGTCAATACAAAAAATTAAAAATGTTCCTTCATGCTGAATCACTTCCTAATGAGAATGAGCTTTTGGATGACGAAATGATTGGATTTATTCGCTTTGGTAACGATTTTACACAGAACTTTTATCAGGTTGAAATTCCATTGAAAGTAACAAGAACAGGCGGATCTTGTACAATTAGTCCAGATCAGGTTTGGCTTGAAGAAAATAATATTGATTTAGCGTTGTCTTTATTGACTAGAATGAAAATTTTGGGAATGAATATCGATATTAACTCGCCAAAAAGAGATATAAACGGTATTTATTATCCAGACCGAGATCCTGATGTAGATGGAGGTGACCAAGACGGTAAATTAACTTTAGGTATTAAGGGAAATCCGAATTTTGGTTTAGTCCGAAATTTAATGGTCGGAGTAAAAAGTGCAGCAAATCATAAAGATATTATGGGGGAAGTTTGGTTTAACGAACTTCGTATGTCTGATTTAGAGAATAAAGGAGGTATGGCTGCATTACTGAATATAGATACCAATATGGCCGATTTAATGACGTTGTCTGCCTCTGGTAAAAAGAGTACGATTGGTTTTGGTTCTCTTGAACAAGGAGCCAACGAGAGAGATCGTGAAGATATTCAGCAGTATAATATCGTAACCAATATAAATTTAGGGAAACTGTTGCCTCCAAAATGGGGTATTAATCTTCCATTCAATTATGCTATTGGAGAAGAAGTTATTACACCAGAATACGATCCATTTAATCAGGATATTAAGTTAGATCAATTGATTAAAGAAACTAAAGATCCAGCAGAAAAAGAAAATATTAGGACGCGTGCAATTGATTATACTAAACGTAGAAGCATCAACTTTATTGGAGTAAGAAAAGATAGAGCGCCAGAGCAGAAGCCACATGTTTATGATGTAGAAAACTTTACTTTTTCTCAATCATACAATCAGGTGGAAAGACACGATTATGAAGTTGAAAATTACAACGATGAACAATCTAATACGGCAGTAAATTATGCTTATACTTTCCAGCCAAAAGAGGTAGTGCCGTTTAAGCAGACCCAATTCATGAAAAAAAGTGATTATTGGAAAATGCTGAGCGATTTTAACTTTAATTATCTTCCTTCAAATATTTCGTTTAATACTAATATCTTAAGACAAAGCAACCGTCAGCAGTACAGGCAAGTTGAAGATGTTCAAGGTATTGGACTTGATCCGCTTTATAGAAGAAATTTTGCATTTAATTACCAATATGGTTTCGGATTTAATTTGACAAAATCATTAAAATTAAACTATACAGCAGCGTCTAATAATATTGTTAGAAACTTCTTGAATGACGATAATACCCCAAAAGAAGATTTTAATATCTGGGATGATTATTTTGATATTGGTATACCAAATCAGCATTTACAGCAATTGGTTCTGAATTATGATATTCCAATTAACAAAATTCCAATATTTAGTTTTGTAAAAGCGACTTACTCTTATACTGCCGATTACAATTGGCAGAGATCATCAACTGCAATGTCGCAATATGTTGATGATACTGGAGTGTCTTGGGATTTAGGGAATACAGTTCAAAATGCTAATTCAAATACTTTTTCGACGACATTAAATATGAATACACTGTATAAATATTTAGGTCTAACGCCAGGCGCAAAGCCAGCAAAAACAAAACAACCTGTGGCACCGCCAAAACCAGGAGAGAAAATTGTAAACACAGCTAAACCAGTTACAAGTAGCAATCCTTTTTATGATGGTTTGATTGGAGTATTGACAAGTATTAAAAACGTTCAGATTAACTATACTAAAAACAGCGGAACAGTTTTACCAGGTTATATTCCTGGGGTAGGTTTCTTTGGGACTTCTAAACCTTCTTTGGGATTTGTATTTGGTAGTCAGGATGATGTTCGTTTTGAAGCAGCTAAAAATGGATGGCTGACAAGCTATCAGAATTTTAATCAAAACTTTACGCAGGTAAGCAACAAACTTTTGAAAGTAACTGCAAATATTGATTTATTGCCAGATTTAAAAATTGATTTGGCTATGGATCGTGCTTATTCTGAGAACTCATCAGAACAATATAGTGTAGATCCTACAACAAATGAATATGTGCCTTTGTCTCCATATACTTATGGAATGTTTTCAATTTCGACTGTATTAATTAAAACATCTTTTTCAACAAGTACAGAAACTGAGTCGTCTGCATTTGATGATTTTAGAAGCAACCGTTTAGTTATTGCAAATCGTTTGGCGGAGCAGCACTATGGAGGCGGAGAAATTCCTAGATATGGAGATGTAAATAATCCTATTCCAGCAGAAACAGATCCTAATTATAAAATATATGTTGCCAATGAAGGGTATCCTATTGGTTTTTCAAAAAGCAATCAGGCTGTCTTGTTGCCTTCATTTATGGCGGCTTATACAGGAGCAGATGCTTCGAAGAGTTCAACGGGTATTTTTAGAAGTTTCCCTATTCCGAACTGGAATGTGAAATATAATGGTTTAATGCGTTATAAGTATTTTAAAGATCATTTTAGACGTTTTTCATTGCAGCACAATTATAGAGCATCTTATACGATCAGCCAGTTTAGATCTAATTTTGATTATTATGAAAATCCAATAGGACAAGATGTAAATACGAACTTCTATAATAAAACGATTATGTCTAATGTCAACTTAGTAGAACAATTTAGTCCACTGCTTAGAGTTGATTTTGAGCTTAAAAATTCATTCCGTTTATTGACAGAGGTTAAAAAAGATCGCGCTTTGTCTATGAGTTTTGATAATAATTTATTGACAGAAGTTAGAGGAGTAGAATATGTTGTAGGAGTAGGATATCGTTTTAAAGATGTAATTATTTCATCAAGATTGGCAGATAACCCGACTGGAATTATTAAAAGTGATATCAACATAAAAGCTGATTTTTCATATAGAAATAACGAAACTTTGGTTCGCTATTTAGATTACGATAATAACCAGCTAGCAGCAGGACAGAATATATGGACGTTGAAATTGACGGCAGATTATGCTTTCAGTAAAAACTTAACGGCAATATTCTATTATGACCATTCGTTCTCGAAAGCAGTTATTTCAACTTCTTTTCCTTTAACGAATATCAGATCAGGTTTCACACTTCGTTATAATTTTGGAAATTAAATTTTAGTTTCTAAACTAGATTTTATTAGAAGATTATTACATTTGTGGCTTAAATTTTAAACAATCAATTTTCAAACACAACTATTATGAGCATACCAGCAAATTTAAAGTACACAAAAGATCACGAATGGGTTAGCATCGAAGGAGATGTTGCAACAGTAGGAATCACTCATTTTGCACAAAAAGAGTTAGGAGATATCGTGTATGTTGAAGTAGAAACTTTAGACCAGACACTTGATAAAGATGAGGTTTTTGGAACGGTTGAAGCTGTAAAAACAGTTTCTGATTTATTCTTACCATTAACAGGTGAAATCATTGCTTTTAATGAAGATTTAGAAAGTGCTCCTGAAACAGTAAATTCAGATCCTTACGGAGCTGGATGGATGATTAAAATAAAAATTGCTGATGCATCAGAAATTGACTCTCTATTATCTGATCAAGCTTATAAAGATTTAATCGGTGCCTAAACAACTCTTATTAATTTGGGCAATTATCTGCTCGGGAATCATTACTTATTTTTGTCTTACAGATTCTAGTAATATACCAGCGGTTAATTTTCCAAGTATTGATAAAATTGTACATTTCTGTTTTCATTTTGGATTTACAATTTCGTGGATTTTGTTTTTCAAAAAAGAATTAAAAGGAAAAGATGCAGATGACTATAAAGCCTATTTGATTTCTTTTATCTTTTCTGTCTTTTTTGGAATTACAATCGAAATTCTCCAAAGCGCTCTTACAACAACAAGAGCTTCAGATGTTACAGATGTTTTAGCAAATGCTCTTGGAGCGATTGTGGCAGTTTTTTCAGCAATAGCTTTTAAAAGGCAAATAGATAAAATATAATTTCAAAACCCACTTCGGTGGGTTTTTTATTACAAGAAAATCAAGCACTTAAAAGCTATGTTTTTTCAATATAAAATGTACTTTTGTGCTGGTTTTGTGCAACTTCTATCAAAATGAATGTAAAGCAATATTTGGACTCTACGTATTTAAAAACTGCATCTCAAGCTGGTCTTTCGGAAGCAGAAAATGCTGTTGTGGTAAAAAATGCAATTACCGAAGCGATTCAGGAAGGTTTTAAGCTGATTATGATTCGCCCAGAATATGTTGCGATGGCAAAAGAAATGATTGTAGAAGCCAATTCTATTTTGTTAATTGGAACTGTGATTGATTTTCCAGAAGGAAAGTCAAGTTTGGAAGACAAGATTAAAGAAGCAAATGAAGCTATTGCTAATGGAGCTGATGATTTAGATTTTGTCTGTAACTATGAAGCATTCAAAAATGGGGATATCGATTTAGTAAAAAAAGAAATCTTAATTGGAACCCAAATTGGACTTGCTAACGATAAAACAGTAAAATGGATTATTGAAGTTGCTGCTTTAACAGATAAAGAAATTATTCAGTTATCTGCTTTAATAAAACATGTTGTGGTATCTAATTTTAAAGAAGATGATTTTGAATCTGTTTTTGTAAAATCTTCTACTGGTTTTTACAAAACAGAAAACGGTCTTCCAAATGGTGCAACAGTGCCAGCAATAATTATAATGCTTGAAAATGCTTCGCCTCTTTCGATAAAAGCAGCGGGCGGCGTACGTTCATTTGAAGAGGCAGCTGAGATGATTCGTTTAGGAGTAAAGCGCATCGGTACTTCAGCTGCAAAAGCAATTGCAAATGGAGAAATTTCCCCAAATCAATATTAAATAAATACCCCAATTTTAAGTGAATAAGTTTTTTTTGTCCCTTGTTTTAATTTTTTCTTTTTTTATTGTTTTTTCTCAGCAAAATAGTAATTCTTCAGTTCAACCTGGTTTTACGGCAGAAATGTTTCCAGTTTTTCCTAACTGTGAAAATTTAGACAGTAAAAAATTAGAAACCTGTTTTTATAAAGAAGTTCAAGATTTTGTATTTACCAATTTTCAAGTTCCTGAAAAATTAAAACAGAGCAATTACAATGGGGCTGTAAAAGTGCTTTTTGAAGTAAATGCCGAAGGAGAATTTAAAGTGATTTATGTTTCTGCAGAAACAGAAGAATTGTCTGAAGAAGCTAAAAGAGTTTTCGGGACATTTCCAAAAATAAAACCTTCAACTTACAATGGAAAACCAACATATTCTAAATATACGATTTCTATTGATATTCCATTAAAAAGTTCTGCTCAGCTTGCAGCAGAAGCTCAGGCGGCAGCAGAAATTTTAAAACCGATAGAAAAACCAATGACCGAACTGGATAGTATTGTATATAAAAAATATAATAACCCAGAATTTGAAAGTCATTTAAATATTCCATTTTCACACAGCTATTATGCTCAATTTGATGCAGAGATGAATCAGGTTGGAAGTAATAATCATACGGCTTCTAAGCCTTATACATATGCTGAGGTTTCTAAATATTATAATTTAAAGGCTGTTAATGAATCATTAAAGAAAAAGACTTCAACTTGGTTGGGAAGAAAATGGTGGAATGAAAATCTAGTTCAGATTCAAGGGGAAGATTATTGGTTAGCTTTGAATCCTATAGTTGATTTGCAAATGGGTAAAGCTTCAGATCTTGATGCGTCTTATACCTATGTGAATACGAGAGCGCTTAATTTTAGAGGAGGCTTAGGAAAACAAATCAATTTTACTACTACATTTTTTGAAAGCCAAGGAAGATTTGCAGGATATTTTAATGATTATGCAGAATCTATTAAACCATCTGGAGGGAATCCGGCTATCATTCCTGGGGTTGGAATTGCAAAAAGATTCAAGACAGATGCTTATGATTTTCCTTTAGCAGAAGCGAATATTACTTTCGCGCCAGGAAAAATATTTGATTTTCAATTAGGTTATGGAAGAAATTTTATTGGTGACGGTTATCGTTCTTTGTTAGAAAGTGATGGAGCAAGTCCGTACCCGTATTTTAAAATAAATACCAAATTCTGGAAAATTAAATATACCAATACCTATATGTGGATGAAAGATGTTCGTCCAGAAGTGACAGAAGAAAAAACGTATGCAACCAAATTTATGGCTAATCACTATTTGAGCTGGAATGTTTCAAATAGAGTAAACTTAGGTTTTTTTGAATCTGTGGTTTGGACTAACACAAACGATAGAGGTTTTGATGCTAATTTTGTGAATCCGATTATTTTTTACCGTGCCGTAGAATTTGGATCTTCGTCTAGAAGCGGAAATGCGCTTTTAGGAATAACAGGAAAATACAAATGGAATAATAGCATAAATCTGTATTCTCAATTTTTGATTGATGAGTTTTCTGTTTCTGATGTTGGAGCAGGAAATCAAAGCTGGAAAAATAAATTTGGTTTTCAGTTTGGAGCAAAGTATTTCAATGCGTTTAATGTAAAAGATTTATTGGTGCAGGTAGAATTTAATCGTGTGCGCCCTTACGTGTACTCGCACAGTGCTGTTATTACTAATTATGGACACAATAATCAGAGTGTTGGGCACCAATGGGGAGGAAATTTTAAAGAACTTATTGCAATTGCTAGATATCATAAAGGGCGTTGGCTTGCCGATGCTAAATTGACAGTTGGAACCAGAGGCTTGGATTTTGATACTGCAGAAGACTCATATAACTATGGGGGAAATATTTATAAAAGCTATGATGTAAAGCGTCCTAATGACACAGGTGTAAAAATCGGACAAGGAAATAAAACAAATGTTTTTATTGCTGATGTTCAAGGAGGTTATTTAATTAATCCTATGACAAATCTGAAGCTGTTTGGGAGCTTAATTTACAGAAATTTTGATCCGACTCAAGAAACGGCAACAACTTTTAAACAAAGTACGACTTGGTTTAGCATTGGTTTACGTTCAGATATTTTTAATTGGTATTTTGATTACTAGTCTTTTTAATAAGATTTTTCGAAATAATAGTGTTAAAGAATGCTGAGATCTTAATTTGTAAAGGTTTTATTGAAAAAAATCTATTTTTATAGGTCTAAATTCTACAATCTAATTTGTACATTTGCACCACTCAAAAAAAATACACAAAAACAACGGTATTGAACGCTGCAAAAAATACATTATCAATCAAATCAATATTTCTGGATTTTAAAGAGATTACTAAAGCTGGTTTAGCTATTAGTGTATTGTTCTCTTCGATTGCCGGATATTTATTAGGAGTAGATTCTGAGCATCCTTTCAAATGGAGTGTTTTGGCTGTTTTGGCAGTTGGCGGTTACTGTATGGTGGGGGCTTCAAATGCTTTCAATCAAGTAATCGAAAAAGATATCGATTCGTTAATGGATCGTACCAAAAACCGTCCAGTTCCTTCAGGGCGTATGTCTCCTAAATTAGCTTTATTGGTGGCGAGTCTGCTTACTATTCTTGGTATTGCGCTTCTTTATACTATAAACGCAAAGTCGGCAATGTTTGCTGCAATTTCGATATTTTTATATACAAGTGTTTATACGCCACTAAAAACAGTTACTTCATTGTCTGTTTTTGTTGGAGCTTTTCCTGGAGCAATTCCGTTTATGTTAGGATGGGTAGCGGCAACAGGCGAATTTGGTATTGAAGCAGGAACTTTATTTTTAATTCAATTTTTTTGGCAGTTTCCACATTTTTGGTCTATCGGATGGTTTTTGTATGAAGACTACGAAAAAGCTGGAATTTTTATGTTGCCAACAGGTAAAAAAGATAAAGGAACAGCATTGCAAATCATATTATATACAATTTGGCTTATCATAGCATCGTTATTACCTGTGTTAGGTTTTACAGGGCAATTATTTATTTCTCCAATTGCAGCAGTTTTGGTGTTTTTATTAGGGATTTGGATGCTTTTTTATGCCGTTCGTTTGTATAAGCTAAGAACTGCAAAAGCGGCGAGAACATTAATGCTAGTGAGTGTTTCTTATATCTCACTTTTGCAAATTGTATTTATAGTAGATAAATTTTTAAGATAGTTATGGAAATGACATTAAAAGCAAACGAAGAACAAGTAAGAAAGTCAAAATCGGCTAAATTGATTTTACTTTTTGCTATGGTTAGTATGACCATGATGTTCGCAGGGTTAACAAGTGCATTTGTAGTAAGTAAATCAAGAGCAGACTGGTTGAAGAATTTTGAACTTCCTTCAGCTTTCTATTGGAGTACAGCAGTAATTATTGCTTGCAGTGTTACTTTTTACCTAGCAAAAAAAGCTATTCAAAAAGACAATAGAAGCGCAGTAACAGGATTGCTTCTTGGAACTTTAGCTTTAGGAATTTTATTTGTAGTATTACAATTCAAAGGATTTGGACAAATCGTTGCAGAAGGGTATTACTTTACAGGAGAAGGTAGTTCAATTACTACAACTTTTCTTTATGTGGTAACAGTTACACACTTGTTGCACTTGGCTGGCGGATTAATTTCACTTTTAATTATAATTTATAATCATTTTAAACAAAAATACAATTCGACTCAAACTCTTGGGATAGAGCTAGGTGCGATGTATTGGCACTTTTTGGATTTATTATGGGTATATTTATTTTTATTTTTATATTTCTTTAAATAAGAAAAAAACGTAAATTTGGGAACTTTTTAACGAATATCTTTTATGGGAGCGACAGTTACTACTGCAAACAACGACGAAAAAACTTGGGGAGGCGGTCACAATGAGCCTTTAGGAGCAAGTTATGGTAAAATGATGATGTGGTTTTTTATCGTATCAGATGCCTTAACATTCTCTGGATTTCTAGGAGCTTATGGTTTTTCTAGATTTAAATTTATTGAAACTTGGCCTTTGGCTGATGAAGTGTTCACTCACTTCCCATTTATGCATGGTGTTGCGGCTCCAATGTATTATGTAGCATTAATGACTTTTATTTTGATCTTTTCTTCTGTAACAATGGTATTAGCTGTTGATGCAGGACACCAATTGAAAAAGACAAAAGTTGCTATCTACATGTTCTTAACTATTATTGGAGGTTTAATCTTCGTTGGTTCTCAAGCTTGGGAATGGAAAAACTTCATTAAAGGTGAATATGGTGCAGTTGAAACAGTTGGAGGAAGTTTGCTTCAATTTGTGGATAAAGATGGTAAAAGAGTAGCTTTAGCTGATTTTGCTGTTAAATTGCCAGAACAAAGAGAAGCTTTAACAAGAAGCCACTCAACTTGGTTTATGGAAGATGCACAATCTTTACCATCATTTACAGTTGCAGAGGTTCAAGCTGGTTTTAAAGCTCACCCAGAAATTTTAATCAGAACAGAAAAACTTACAGATAAAAAGAAAAAGACTGTTTTATCAAGAGAAGAATCTGAAAAACATTTAGCTAATGCTAAATATGTAGTAGAAGGTGCTAACTTGATAAGAAACGAGTACGGTAATAAATTATTTGCTGATTTCTTCTTCTTTATTACAGGTTTCCACGGATTCCACGTATTCTCTGGAGTTATTATCAATATCATCATTTTCTTTAATGTATTATTGGGTACTTACGAGAAAAGAAGAAGCTACGAAATGGTTGAGAAAGTTGGTTTATACTGGCACTTCGTAGATTTAGTTTGGGTATTTGTATTTACAGTATTCTACCTAGTTTAATTTTTAGCATTTAATTATTATGTCACACGAGCACGTATCAAATACAAAAAGAATCTGGTTTGTTTTCGCATTACTTTCAGTAGTAACTACAGTAGAAGTTATTTTAGGTATCTACAAACCTGCATCATTAGAATTTACTCATTTCGTTGGTTTGAATTTGTTAAACTGGATTTTCTACATCCTAACAATCTTCAAAGCGTATTATATTGTATGGGCATTTATGCACATGGAAGGTGAAAAAAGCAACCTTAGATGGTCTGTAGTTTCTCCTGTTATCTTCCTAGTTTTATATTTATTGTTTATTCTGTTAACAGAAGGGCATTATATTTATGGGGTTTTTAAAGATTCTACTATTAAATGGAATTTTTAACATGATATTAATTCGAAAAGAAGCTCCGATTTACGGAGCTTTTTTTATTTTTGTACCTCAATAATTCCCCGTTAATACAATGAAAAAAAATATAGTTCTCTTTGTACTTTTTGTATTGCCAATTGTAGCGTATTTATTCTTTGCTTCTGGTGTAAATAGTTTTACAACACTTCCTATAATAACACCTAAAGTGGCCGATTTTGGAAACTGGAATTCATTAAACGGAAAAAAAATCTCCCTTGATAAAAAAATTACGGTGCTAGGTTTTTCAGGTACAAACATTCTGGAAAATAGAGGTAATTATTTTAATTTAAACGAAAAGATTTACAAACGTTATAATGGTTTTGAAGATCTTCAGTTTGTGGTTTTGTGTCCTGTTGGAACTGAAAAAGAAGCTCAAAAAATTGTTGATGCTTTATCTCCTTTTACAGATGTTAAAAACTGGAACTTTGTTTTTGCTTCAAAAGAAGAAATCCAAAAGTTTTATGACGGATTGCATTTAAAAGAAAAATTGAATGAAAACCTTGGAACTTCTAATGTTTATATTATCGATAAAGAACGTAATTTGAGAGGAAGAAAAGATCAGAAAGAGTATAAAGAAGGTTATGATACTTTTCATCCGTCTGAGTTAAGCAATGAAATGCTTGATGATTTCAAGATTATTCTTTACGAATACCGCGCAGCTTTAAAGAAGAATCATAACGCTACAAAGCAACTTTAAAAATCATTTATAATGTTTAAGAACAAATCATATATCGGAATCTCTTTTGTTATTTTACTTTTTGGGATTTACGCCATTCCTAAAATTGTTGATCGAGTTAAAAATGGTGATGTTGTAAAAGGAAATCGTTTGGATAACGTCGGAGTTAAATCTTCTAAAGAAGCAAAACTTTTAACAATTGGTCCGGCACCAAAATTTGAATTGACGAATCAAGATAATGCTAAAGTTTCTAATGAAACGTATAAAGGAAAAGTATATGTTCTGGAATTCTTCTTTACAACTTGTCCTTCTATATGTCCAAAGATGAACATGAGTATGCTGGAGATAGAAAAGACTTTTTTTGGGAATCCGAATTTTGGAATTGTTTCTATCACAATAGACCCGAAACACGATACGCCACAGGTTTTAAAAGATCATGCTAAATTGTTAGGTGTAAAATCTTCAAATTGGAATTTTCTAACTGGTGACAGAAACGTAATTATGGATTTGTCTAATAAAGGATTTAATCTTTATGCTGGAGAAAATGATAAAGTAAGCGGTGGATTTGAGCATTCTGGTTTATTTGCTTTAATTGATAAAGATGGAAACATTCGCTGCAGAAAAGATGAATTTGGAAATCCGAATATTTATTATGATGGTTTAGATAAAAAAGGAGTAAGAGATATTCAAGAGGACATTAAAATTTTATTAGAAGAATAGAAATGGAAGATAATACTTTAGAGAAAAAGTTCAGCAAATTCATTATTGCAGTTTCAATAATAATTCCTGTTGTTGTGGCAATTTTGTTTGGAGTTAAATTAAAAGATTTTGGTGTTAATGTAGAGCCTTTATCGTTTTTACCTCCAATTTATGCAACTACAAACGGTATTACAGCTGTTGTTTTGGTTTTGGCTGTTGTGGCAATTAAGAAAGGAAATCAAAAATTGCACGAAAGATTGATGACTTCGGCTATTGCATTGTCGGTTGCGTTTTTAGTTATGTATGTAGCGTATCATATGACTTCAGATTCTACAAAGTATGGAGGAGAAGGAGCATTGCGTTATGTCTATTTCTTTATTCTGATTACGCATATTTTATTGTCAATTACAATTATTCCACTTGTTTTGATTACGTATGTAAGAGCTCTTGCAAAACGTTTTGACAGACATAGAAAAATTGCTAAAATCACTTTTCCGCTTTGGCTATATGTTGCTGTGACAGGAGTGATTGTTTATTTAATGATTTCGCCTTATTATGTACACTAAAAATAAAATCCAAAAATCAAGTTCCAAATTACAAAGTTACATGCTTGGAATTTGTATTTATTTAATCGGAATTTCAGCGAATGCACAATGCGCCATGTGTCGTGCAGCATTATCGGGGGATTCTAATACTAAAAAAGCAGAAGCAGTAAATGATGGAATTGTTTATTTAATGGTTATTCCGTATTTACTAGTATTAATAATAGGATATTTGATTTATCGAATGTATTCTAAAAAGAAAAAAGCAGTGTAATTACTGCTTTTTTTCTTTTATTTAAGTCCGTTAACCGAGACATTCACCGTTCCGTTTATTTTGATGAAAGCTATAATCGCTTGATTGGTTAGCTGTATTTTGTCAAACTGAATATCTTCCATTTTTCCATTTACAAATACACCTGGCATTGGGGAATAATTCTTTAAGTAACCTGCCATACTTTTTTTGCCTTCTTCCAAATTTGGCTGGATTGAATAGCGACAGCTTTCTTCCATTTTTCTTAAAATGTATCCTTGTCCAAGCCAGCTTGCAGTTCGCATCAATTTACTTTTGGTATCCAAAACATAATCTAGCTTTTCAAAATAAATTTCTTTCGTCTGAGCATTGTATGAAGGAAAACCATTTAAATATAGTGTTCCGTCTATAGATCCTAAAACGTCTAATGCGATAACCATTTTACCATCTTTATGCCAGATGGAAACATTTTTAACTGTTACTTTCTTACTGCCAGAACCAAACTCTTGGCCAGCAAAATTCTTAGTCATAATTTTAGAGGCATCTACATAGCTTGAAATCGCCGCAATATTAGCAGAAATCTGATTTGGAATTTTAGCAACAGGTTTCAAAACGATTTTGCTGGCACTATATTTCGATTCAGGCTGTTTGCCAACAATAGTTTCCATGTTGCATTTCATACCCATATCTAGCAGAAATGAATCGTTTTTAAGTTTGGCGTTTGTTGAATAGATTTCGATAGGAACAATTCGCAACCAGCTTTCGTAGGTATCACTCATTTGAAAAGGATTACAGATTTTTTCAACCGCTTGTAGAACATTTGGTTTAAAATCCATTGATTTTTCGATTGCTTCATCTATTTTCTTTTCTAGTTTGCTTTTAAAAATAGAAATAGCAGGATTTATTAAATAAGTAATTGGCATGTTTTTTCCAAATATTGACATAGTTGGGCTTTCATTCCAATCAAGAGACTTAAACTCTGTTTTTGTAGTCAGTTTCCAATTGGATAAAGCAGTTTCGCTTGAAAGTGTTATAACTCCGTTTAAGTTAAATTCTCTGATATCGTACAATTCTACTCCTAATTTTTTTGTGCCAATTCGATACTTAATATTCACTTTAAGCGGTAAAATTGTTCTAATTCTTTTGTCAAGATTTGTGGGGTCATTTTGAATTTTGATTGGCGCTTGTTTCCAGATTTTCATTTCAATATCATCGTCTTCGATATTGTTGTCTTCATAAATTAAGCCGTTAAGCAAAGAGTTGGTCTGGCTTTCAATATCGCTTAATTTGATTGTAATAGGAAGGTTTATAAAGGAAGGACTGCTGTCATAAATTAACGGACTAGCATCGTCTGGTTCGGGTTTTAATGTTTCTAATTTTTGAGCCGATGAACAGCCAGATAGCACTGCAAGTGCTGTAAACATTGAAATAATAGAACTAAGCTTCATTTAAGATGGTTTTTATTGTGAAGTAAAATTACGAAAACAATCATATTTTATTAAAAAAGTGTAACAATAACTAAATTATGCAGTCTTATACTGAATAGGTAAACAAAATTATTAACTTTTTATTATCATAAATTACTTAATAAAAACGTTATTATTGTCTAAAAAATTTAACAATACCATGATTGAAATTAAAGATTTACATAAATCCTATAAGATGGGAAGTTCAGAATTACATGTTTTAAAAGGTATTAATTTTAATATTGAAGAGGGTGAATTAGTTGCAATCATGGGGTCATCTGGTTCAGGTAAATCTACACTTCTTAACATTTTGGGAATTCTGGATGAAGCTGATTCTGGAAGTTATATTTTAGATAAAACACCTATAAAAAAATTAAACGAAACAATTGCTTCAAAATACCGCAATAAGTTTTTAGGTTTTGTTTTTCAGTCTTTTAACTTAATCAATTATAAAACAGCATTAGACAATGTGGCGATGCCTTTGTATTATCAGGGTGTTAAAAGAAAGGAACGTTACGATATAGCAATGAAGTATTTGGAAAAAGTAGGTTTAGGTTCTCACGTTCATCACTTGCCAAATGAACTTTCTGGAGGTCAGAAACAGCGTGTGGCTATTGCAAGAGCATTGGCATCAAATCCGAAAGTATTGCTTGCAGATGAGCCAACAGGGGCGTTGGATACTAAAACTTCTTATGAAGTTATGGAACTTATTCAAGGAATTAATGATGAGGGAAAGACAATTTTGATTGTTACACACGAGCCAGATATTGCAGCAATGTGCAAAAGAAATGTAGTCCTAAAAGACGGATTAATTATCGATGATAAAAAAGTAGAACAAGTTAGAGCTTCGTCTTATGTTTAATATTGAACGCTGGCAGGAAATATTTGAAGCCATTTCAAAAAACCGTTTAAGAACATTCTTAACAGGAGTTTCGGTGGCTTCTGGAATCTTTATTTTGGTAATCCTGCTTGGTGCAGGAAAAGGTCTTCAAAACGGAATTGAAAAACAATTTGAACGTGATGCTGCTGGAATTATAGAGGTTTGGTCTGGAACAACTACTAAAGAGTACAAAGGGTTAAATCCAGGAAGACAGATTCAATTTCGCAATAGCGATTACAACCAATCGGTGCAGAAATTTGAAGACAAGTTAGATCTGAGAGCTTCAACAAATAATTATTGGGGGCAGGCTTTTGCTTATGGCAAAGAATCGGGAAGTTATCAGTTTAGAGGAGTAGATCCAGATTATGGAGGAATAGAAAATTTAACCATAGTACAAGGCCGGTATATCAATGCTAAGGATCTCGAAAGCAATGCAAAAGTGGCTGTTATCGGGATGAAGTTAAAAACAGATCTACTTAAAGATAAAGAAGCAATAGGGGAAGAAATTCTGATAAACAATATCAACTTTAAAGTAGTAGGAGTTTTTACAGATCCAGGAGGCGAAAGAGAAGAAACTCGAGCTTATTTACCCTTGACTACAGTTCAAAAAACATTTGGAGGTGGAGATAAAATCAGCAATTTGTTTTTTACTTTAAAAAAGACAAGTGATTATGATGAAGCATTGGCTCAATCAGAAAAATTTACACAAGATTTAAAAGACTTATTAAAGAGTAAAAATGTAGTGGCGCCTGAGGATGACGGTGGTGTTGGAGTTTATAATTCGGTTAAGGACGCTAAACAATTTTACGATTTAAACCTATATATAAGACTCTTTTTCTGGTGGGTTGGTATATGTACGATTATCGCTGGTGTCGTTGGAGTAAGTAATATCATGCTTATTATTGTAAAAGAACGTACAAAAGAAATCGGAATCAGAAAAGCATTAGGAGCTTCACCTTTTTCTATTATCACAATGATTCTTCATGAATCGATTTTTATCACGACCATTGCAGGCTTTGTTGGATTATTGGCTAGTCTTGCTTTATTGGAGTTTGTTGGACCAATGGTTCAGAGTGAATATTTCAGAAATCCTGAAGTAGATTTTAGTGTGGCTTTAACTACTTTGGTATTACTTGTTTTTGCGGGAGCAATGGCAGGATTTTTTCCAGCCTACAGAGCAGCCAAAATTAAACCTATTGTAGCACTTAGAGACGAATAATTATGTTTAAAAAAGATAATTGGGACGAGATTTTGCAGGCCTTAACCGCCAACCCTTTCAGGACTATCCTGACGGCTTTTGGTGTTTTTTGGGGTATTTTTATCTTGGTAATTTTACTTGCTGCAGGTAATGGTTTGGAAAATGGTATCAAAAAGGGTTTTGATGGAATCGCAACCAATACCATGTTTATGTGGAGTCAGACTACTTCTAAGGCTTATAAGGGTTTGCCAAAAACAAGACGTTATGATTTTAGAAATAGTGATGTAACTGCTTTAAAAGCGGCGTTGCCAGATTTATTATATGTTTCGCCAAGAAATCAGTTAGGTGATTTTAACGGAACAAATAACGTTGTAAGAGGCACTAAAACTTCGGCTTTTACAATTTATGGAGATTATCCAGAGCTGATTAAACAGCAGCCGATGGATATCATTAAAGGAAGATTTGTAAATCAGCAGGATATTGAGCAAAGAAGAAAAGTCTGTGTAATTGGCAAAGGAGTTATCAGTGAGCTTTATGGTAAAGAAGAGGAAGCTGTTGGAACGTATATAAAAATTAACAGCATCAATTTCATGGTTGTTGGAGTTTATAAATCGAAACAGCAAGGAGGAAATGCAGAACAGGAACAAAAGAATATTTTTATTCCTTTTACAACTTTTCAGCAGGCTTTTAATTACGGGGATAAAGTGGGATGGATGGCACTTACGGCAAAAGACGAAACGTCTATAACCGATTTAAAGCCTAAAATTTTAGAGATCATAAAAGCACTGCATTCTATAAACCCGACAGATGAGAGAGCAGTTGGAAATTTTGATTTGTATGAGCAGTTTAATAAAGTGCAAAGCCTATTTAATATTTTAAAAGTAATTGCGTATTTCGTAGGAACGTTAGTATTGATTTCGGGTGTAATCGGAATTTCAAATATTATGCTGATTGTGGTTAAAGAACGTACAAAAGAAATAGGAATTAGAAGAGCTTTAGGTGCAACACCTGGAGCAATTAGAGGGCAGATACTATCAGAGTCTATATTTTTAACTATTATCTCAGGCATGCTCGGAATTGCCGTTGCGACAGGAATTATAGCGCTTTTAAATATGGCACTAGATTCGATGCCAGCGGGAGAAAATACTATGTTTGCCAATCCAACTGTAGATTTAGGGGTTGTGTTTGTAGCATTAATTATATTGGTTGGATCTGGTTTGCTTGCCGGATTTATCCCAGCACAGACAGCAATCAATGTGAAACCCGTAGATGCATTAAGGACAGAATAAATTATCAATCAAAATAAATCGATTAAACCAAAAACAAATGAAAAAAGGAGTAACCGTAACCATTTTAATATTTATTGCAGTTGTTTTTTTTGGCGCGCTTTACTATTTGTATGCTAAAAACCAAGAATCGCCAATTATATTTAAAACGGAAAAAGCAGAAATAAAAACCATCGTAAAAAATACTATTGCGACAGGTAATATTCAGCCTGATGAAGAAGTTTTAATCAAACCAAATATCTCAGGTATTATTGAAGAAGTGTACATTAAAGCTGGTGAAAAAATCAAAGCTGGTGATATGATTGCTAAAATTAGAGTTGTGGCTAATGTTTCTAATGTAAGCAGTTCTCAGAATCAGGTGCAGACAGCTAAAATAGCATTAGATAATCAGGAAAAAATCTACAAAAGACAGAAAACATTATTCGAAAAAGATGTAATTTCTGCAAATGATTATGATGCAGCGCAGTTGGCTTACAACCAAGCAAAACAAAACTATTTGGCTGCAAAACAAGGTTTAGATATCGTTAAAACAGGAACAACTTCTTCTTTGGGGAATTATGCTAACACATTAATTCGTTCTACAGTAAACGGAATGGTATTAGACGTTCCAGTAAAAGTAGGTAACCAAGTTATTGAAAGTAATAACTTTAATGAAGGAACTACAATTGCAAGTGTTGCTGATGTTGGAAGAATGATTTTTATTGGAAAAATCGATGAATCTGAGGTTGGAAAAATTAAAGAAAAAATGCCAATTGAAATCACAATTGGCGCAATCGAAAATAAAAAGTTTGATGCTGTTTTAAATTATATTGCTCCAAAAGGAGTTACAGAAAATGGAGCAATCCAGTTTGAAATTAAAGCACAAATGATCAACAGAGATGATACTTTTATTAGAGCAGGTTTAAGTGCCAACGCTTCAATTATTTTAGAAAAAGCAGAAAAAGTTCTAGCAATAAAAGAATCTTTGGTTCAATTTGACAAAAAAACACAAAAGCCTTATGTAGAAGTTGAAACAGCTCCACAGAAATTTCAAAGAAGAGATTTGGTTCTTGGAGTAAGCGACGGTATCTACGTTCAAGTTAAAAGCGGTGTAAATGATACAGATAAAATTAAAATCTGGAATCAGGGCTTAATTAACGAAGGGGACAAAGAAAAAAAATAAGCTAATTTGAAAGGTTAAGGATCTTTTTGGTTTTAAAAATGTTAAATTTGCGTAGTTCGGTTGACTGCGCTTTCATTAAAAGTATATGAAAATAAATAAATATAATAGTCTGGTTATAGCATTGTTATTCGGTTTCGGATTAACTGGACAGGCGCAATCAAAAAAATGGACTTTAGAAGAGTGTGTGAGATACGCGCTTGAAAATAATATTACGATCAAGCAATCAGAATTGGATTTGAAAAATGCTGACATTGACAAAAAAGCAGCATTTGGTAATTATCTTCCTTCTGTAAACGGAAGTGCTTCCCATTCTTGGAACATTGGTTTGAACCAAGATGTTACTACAGGTATTTTACGTAATCAAACTACGCAATATTCTTCAATAGGATTAAATGCTGGAGTAGATATTTACAAAGGTCTGCAAAATCAAAATACTCTGAGAAAATCAAAACTATCAATAATTGCTTCGCAATATCAATTGTTAAAAATGCAAGAAGATATTTCGTTGAATGTCGCTAGTGCTTTTTTACAAATTTTATCTAACAAAGAAGATTTAAAAGTTAAAAAAGAACAGTTGGCAATTGATGAAAAACGATACACCCGCTCTGAGGAGATGGTAAATGCAGGAACGATTCCGCGTGGAGATTTGTTCGATTTGAAGGCTACTGTAGCAACAGATAAGCAAAACATAGCAGTTTCTGAGAATAATTTATTGATTTCTAAATTGAGTTTGGCTCAGCTTTTACAATTAAAAGAATTTGCAGATTTTGATGTGGTTGATGATACAAATGTAATGGATGAAAATAATATCCTAGCTCAGAGCCCAATCGAAATCTACAATAAAGCGAAAGAAACTAGAACAGAGTTAAAATTGGCTCAGACGAATTTGGAGATTGCCGAGAAAAATGTTGCCATTGCCAAAGGAGCTTATCAACCAACCTTGAGTGCTTTCTACAGTTTTAATACTAGAGCAAGTTATTCTGATATTGTAGTAGGATCTACACCAAATACGGCAAATCCTACTTCTCAAATCGGATATGTTCAGGGAACCAATCAGGCAGTTTTACAGGATAATTACATGCCAGTTGTGGGTAAAGCAGATCCAATTTTAGATCAGTTTAAAGATAATAAAGGGCAATCTTTCGGATTTCAGCTTTCTGTGCCTATCTTTAATGGTTTTTCAGTTAGAAATAATGTAGAACGTAATAAAGTAAGTTTAGAAAAATCTAAAATAGATTTAGAGCAAAAAAGTTTAGATTTGCAGCGTAACGTTTATACGGCATTTACCGATGCAAGAGGAGCTTTAAATACCTATGAGTCGTCTACAGTGACTTTAGAAGCGAGACAGCAGGCATACAATTACGCAAAAGAAAAATACGATGTTGGTTTAATGAATTCATTCGATTTCACACAAGCTCAAACATTGTTGACCAATGCACAGTCTGATGTTATCAGAACAAAATACGATTACATGTTCAAAATTAAAATATTAGAGTTTTATTTCGGAATTCCAATTGTTCCAATTATTACAAAATAATTTATTATGTCAAAAAAAACAGTTTATTTCTTATTAGGTGGTGCAATAGTTCTTATTGCCGTTTTAGTTGGTCTTTCTAAGGCTGGAGTAATAGGAAATAAGGATGAAGGAAAAGAAGTAGAAACTGCAAAAGTGATGGCTTCAACAATTGTTGAAACAGTGTCTGCAACAGGTAAAATTCAGCCCGAAATTGAGGTTAAAATTGCTTCGATGGTTTCGGGCGAGATAATTTCATTAAATGTAAAAGAAGGACAAGTAGTAAAAAAAGGTGATTTATTAGTAAAGATAAATCCCGATTTATATACCTCTGGATTAGATAGGTCTGTTGCAAATTTAGCCGGAACAAAAGCAAGTCTTACTCAATCTGACGCTAGTTTTAAAGAAGCAAAAGCAAATTATGAGCGTAATAAAATATTATATGATAAGGGTGTAATCTCAAAATCGGATTGGGATAAAGCTATTTCTACTTTTGAAGTTGCTAAAGCAACAAAACAAAGTGCTTATTACAATGTTCAAAGTGCTTCGGCATCTGTTACCGAAGCCAAAGACAATTTAGGACGTACAACTATTTATTCTCCAGCAGATGGAACTATTTCTGTATTAAATGTAGAATTGGGGGAAAGAGTTTTAGGAACACAGCAAATGGCAGGTACAGAGCTATTGCGTGTTGCTAACCTAAACAATATGGAAGTTGAAGTTGATGTAAACGAAAATGACATCGTAAAAATTAAAATTGGAGACGAAGCAAATGTGGAAGTTGATGCCTATTTGAAAAAGAAATTTAAAGGTGTTGTAACCAGTATTTCTAATTCTGCAAGTACGACATTGACTTCAGATCAAGTAACGAATTTTAAAGTTAAAGTTCGTATTCTGAAAGATTCGTATCAAGATCTGCTAGAAGGAAAACCGAGCACATATTCTCCTTTTAGACCAGGAATGACAGCTACAGTTGATATTATTACAACAACAAAAACAAATGTTTTGGCAGTGCCAATTAGTTCTGTTGTAGTAAAATCGGATACTACAGCTGTAAAGGATTTCAAAGTGGAAGATCCAAATGAAGATAAAAAAGCAGCTCCAAAAAGCGATAAAAAATTCGAATGTGTTTTTGTAAAAGTTGGAGATAAAGCTAAGATTAGAATCATTAAAACTGGAATTCAGGACGATACTAATATTGAAGTAATGTCTGGACTTAAACCTGGTGATGTTGTTATTACAGGCCCATATACAACAGTTTCTAAAGAACTTAATTCTGGAGATAAAGTAAAGCTTAAGAAAGCTGAAGCTCCAAAAAAATAATATAATACCACAATAATTTAAAATTTAATACTTTGTCTTTTATTCTCAATATCGAAACGGCTACTAAAAATTGTTCTGTATCTATTGCAAAAGATGGTCAGACCATTGTTTGCAGCGAATTGGCGGGTGAAGGGTATTCGCATGCCGAAAAACTTCATGTTTTTATTGAAGAAGTAATAGCAAAAGCTGGAATATCGGCGCAGGATTTAAAAGCTGTTGCTGTTAGCCAAGGGCCGGGATCATATACAGGTTTAAGAATTGGTGTTTCGGCAGCAAAGGGTTTATGCTATGCTTTAAATATTCCGTTGATTGCTGTTGATACGATGCAGACTTTAGCATCCCAGGCAGGAGTTACCGACGGAAAAATCATTCCGATGTTAGATGCGCGTCGTATGGAAGTTTACAGCGCCATTTTTAATTCTGATTTGACACTGGAAAGAGCTATAAAGGCTGAAATCATTGACGAAAATTCATTTCATGAATATACAGACAAACTTTACTTTGTAGGCGATTGTGCTGATAAATGTAAAACTGTTTTGACTAAAGACAATTTTGTGTTTTTAGAAAACATAAAATATCCTTCTGCGCAAGCTATGAGTAAAATCAGTTTTGATAAGTATCAAAAAAGCGACACTGTAGATGTCGCTTATTTTGAACCTTATTATTTAAAGGATTTTATGATTGCTCTTCCAAAGAAACAATAATACTATTTTTGTATCGTATACGGTTGAATTGCAATTCCAGCCTCATCCAATGCTATTTTACAGTTTTCTAGAGTTTCAGAAAAAACAGCTCCGTAATTGGCATTTTTTGCCCAAGGACGAACAGCAAAATCAATAGAACTTGCTGATAGATTTTTTACAAAAACCTCAGGTGCAGGTTTTTTCAATACTTTCGGATTGTTGTTTAGAACTTCCAAAAGAATTTCTTTGGCCTTTTTAATATCAGAATCATAAGAAATAGCAAAAGTTAAATCTGCTCTTCTTTCCCCCTGCATCGAGTAATTGATGATATTTCCATTAGACAGAGAACCATTAGGAACAAATACAGTCTGATTATTTGCCGTAAGCATTTTAGTAACAAAAATCTGGATTTCAAGAACCGTTGCAATAACGCCTTGTGCTTCTATCGTATCTCCAACTTTAAATGGCTTGAAAACAATAATTAGCATTCCTCCTGCAAAGTTAGAAAGCGATCCTTGCAATGACAAACCTACAGCAAGACCCATTGCTCCTAAAATAGCTACAAACGAAGAAGTTTCTATTCCTAATTTAGAAATAAAAGTTACAAATAGTAATATTCGAAGCGCCCACAATAAAATATCGGATAAGAATTTTGTTAGTGTAGGATCTAGATTTCGCTGAATCATTATTTTTCTAATAATTCGATTAATCAGTCTGATGGCATATAAACCAACAAATAAGATTAAAAATGCGGAAATCAGTTTTGGTGAATAATCAACTAAAATGTCAATAAAACGACTGATGTATTTACTGACTTGTTCTGGACTAAGATTCATAGATTTAAAAATAAAAAAACCTTCTCATAAGAGAAGGTATATTAGTGGTGCAAATATAAAAATATTTACATTATTCTAAAAGGTGCATTTATGCTTTCTCAGCAGTATCGTCGGCTATTTCTTCTACTTCTGTAGCAGTTTTTTCGCTTGCATCAACAACGGTCTCAGAAATAGTTTCTGGTGTTTCACTGCTCAAAGAAGCTGTTTTTTCTTTAACAGAATCCACAACATCATTTATCGTTTCAGATGCTTTGTCTGCGTATTCGCTTACTGTTTCTTTTGCTTTTTCAGCATACTCTGATGCACGGTCAATAATCGGTTCTGAAACTTCCTTTACTTTTTCGATTGTTTCTTCCGCAAAAGCTTCTGCTTTCTCAATATACGGTGCGGCTGCTTCTTTTGCTTGTTCAAAAGTCTCTTCGGCATTATTTGCCAATTCAGTAACAGACTCTTTGGTTGAGCCAAATAAATTTTTAAAAAATGAAGATAATCCCATGGTTTTTAATTAATTGGTTAAGAATACAATATTAATTAATTTTATAGAATTACTAGTTTTTTTAATGATAAATAATTGATATCTAGTGTTTAATAATAAAAAAAGCGCCTCAATGAGGCGCTTTGTGTTGTGTTTTTTAAGATTAAGCATTTACAGCTTCTACCTTTATTGCTTCATCATTTAGCATACTCTTCAGCATATTTTCGATACCGCTTTTTAAAGTAAACGTAGAAGAAGGACACCCGCTGCAAGCACCTTGCAATAATACTTTTACTGTTTTGTCATCTTCGTTATAAGATTCAAAAGCAATATTTCCTCCATCTGCAGCTACAGCTGGTTTAACATATTCTTCTAAGATGTTAATGATTTGCTGTGATGTAACATCCAATTTATCAAAAGCTTCATCTTTTGTTGCTTCACTTTTGGCTTTAGTTTCGATTAAGCTTTCATCTAAAACAGTTCCTCCGTTTTCAATAAATTGTTTAATGAAAGTTCTTAATTCTAAAGTGATTTCATCCCAATTATTGATTTCATATTTTGTAACCGAAATATAATTTTCATCAATAAAAATTTCTTTCACATAAGGGAATTTGAATAATTCCTGAGCTAAAGGCGAAGAAGCAGTCTGATCGATATTTTTATATTCTACAGCATTACGAGTAAGCATTCTGCTCACAACAAATTTCAGTGCAGAAGGATTAGGAGTAGTTTCTCCGTAAACTGTAATAGGCTGTTTTTTTGGTTTTGTTTCATCAATTTTAATGATAACGCCACCTTTGTCAACAAAAGCACTGATTTGTTCAGCAACAGCATCTTTTACATCATCCCAATCTACGATGCTATATCTTTCGATAGCGATAAAGTTTCCTGAAATATAAACTGTTTTAACAAACGGTAAATAGAATAATTGCTGTGCTAGTGGAGAAGCTTGTGCTTCATCAATATTTTTAAACTCAAAGTTTTGATTTTGAGTAATAAAATCCTCAAACTCGAACTTTAATATAGTTGGATTTTGGGTTTCTTTTATAGTGATTTTAGTCATGATAATATATTTTTTGCAAATTTACTAAAGTTATTTTCTACTAATGGCTATATTTGATTTTTTAATGAAATAATTAAGACTCTTTTCAAATAAATCGCGTTAAATTAAAAGAGTGAAAATTATATAGAAACAATTTTGTCTTTATGAAATTAAAAATCAAGGTTTTATTAATTTTTCTCATTGTTACTTCGCATTCTTATTCCCAAGAGGGAATTCCTGTATATTCTGATTATTTGTCTGATAATTATTACCTTATTCACCCTTCGATGGCTGGTGCTGCAAATTGTGCCAAAATACGATTAACGGCTAGAAAACAATGGTTTGGGCAGGAAGATGCACCATCTCTGCAAACATTAAGTTTTAATGGAAGAATAGGTGAGCGTTCGGGGGCAGGTATTATTCTTTTTAATGATAAAAATGGATATCATTCTCAGAAAGGATTAAAAGCGACGTATGCTCATCATATTATGTTTTCTAGAGATGAAATAGATTTGAATCAGTTGTCTTTTGGTATAAGTGGAGGTGTAATGCAAAATCAATTGGATGAAACTAAATTTGGTCCTACACTTGACCCTTTGATTACTAATTCAGTGCTTAACGACACTTATTTTACAATGGATGTTGGAGCATCATATAATTATATGGATTTTTATGCTCATGCGACTGTTCAGGGGTTAATACAAACCAGAAAAGATCTTTATTCAGATTATGAAAATAATAATTTAAGAAAGTTTTTATTGAGTGCAGGTTATGTATTTGGTAAAAATGACAATTGGACTTGGGAACCTTCAATTCTTTTCCAGCTCTTTGATCAGACGAAAGAAAAAACAATCGACTTGAACATGAAAGCTTATAAGAATATGGATTTTGGAAGTCTTTGGGCGGCTTTGTCCTATAGAAGAGGCTTTGACGGAACTGAATATTTATCAGGAACCAGTGTTTCTTCTCAAAAATTGCAATATTTCACACCAATTGTTGGAGTTAATTTTAAGAACTTTATGTTTGCTTATACTTATTCTCAAGTAATGGGAGACGTTAAGTTTGACACTGGTGGTTATCACCAAATTACTTTAGGGATTAATTTATTTTGTAAAAAAGCACGTTACGATTGTAATTGTCCTGCGGTTAACTAAATCTATTTTTATGCTGATTAAATCTGTAAACGGAAAATCGCCTCTGATTCCAGAGGATTGTTATGTAGCAGAAAATGCTACTATTGTTGGAGATGTTACTTTTGGGGAATCTTGCAGTGTTTGGTTTAATGCTGTTATAAGAGGAGATGTTCATTTCATTAAAATAGGAAATAAAGTGAACATTCAAGATGGTGCTATAATTCATTGTACCTATCAAAAGCATCCAACCATTATAGGAAATAACGTTTCAATAGGACATAACGCGATTGTGCATGGCTGTACGATTCACGATAATGTTTTAATAGGAATGGGAGCAATTGTAATGGATAATTGCGTAGTAGAAAGCAATGCTATAATTGCTGCTGGTGCCGTAGTAACTCAAAATACGGTTGTAACTTCAGGAAGCATTTATGCTGGCGTTCCTGCTAAAAAAGTAAAAGATATTGATCAATCTGATTTTGCAGGCGAAATTGAACGTATTTCTAATAATTACGTGATGTATTCTAGCTGGTTTAAAGAAGAAAAATAAGAAATAAAAAATCCCAAAATAGAAATTCCAAACTCCAAGAGCCCAAGCTTTTGGAATTTGGATTTTTTTTATTAGATTTTTACAAACTAGAGGTTGATTTTTTCAAAGAAGGTGCTTTTATAGCTTTCGCTGATTGGAATTCTTTTATCGCTTATTAAAACCTTGTTTTTCTGAATTGATTTTACATGTTTGATATTAATAATATACGACCTATGAATTCTAGCAAAACCTTTGTTTGAAAGTAAATTTTCAAGCTTGATTAAACTAATTAAAGTCAGTGTAAATTTATTGTCTGTGGTGTAAATTTTGACATAATCTTTGAGGCCTTCAATAAAAAGAATATCGGCAAAATTCAATTTTACATTTTCATATTCTGCTCGAACAAACATAAAATCCTGCTCTATTTCTGGAGCATTATTACTTTCTGTAATAGTCTGAACTGCTGCAGGCTGTAAAACCTGCTGTGCTCTTACAACTGCTTTTAAGAACCGATGAAACGGAATTGGTTTTACTAAATAATCAACAGCACCAAGATTAAATCCTTCTACGGCATAATCAGAATAAGCTGTTGTGAAAATAACTAGAGGCTTTTTTTCTATGGTATTTAAAAAATCAATTCCTGAAAAGTGAGGCATTTGAATATCCAGAAAAATCAAATCTACATTATTCTGATTGATAAATGAAACGGCATCAATAGCATTATTGAAAGTACTAATTAGTTCCAGAGTATCAACCTTTTTGACAAAATCTTGCAATAGTTCTACAGCCAAAGGTTCATCATCAATAATTACACATTTCATCATTTCTAAATTGTTTTTTAAAATTTATTCTGCATTCAAAAGTAATTTGAAACCAGTAAATTAAGTTTTAAAATTTTCATAAAATACTGGTTTTTACAAATCAAATTAAGCGTTAACTGTTATTGTTTTTTAATCTACTGCGGTTTTAATTTCATCTAACTTTAAATTCAAATGAACTCGGTAATAATTATCATCTTGTGTAATGGTCAGTTCATGTGCGTTTGGATAAAGCAGATCAAGGCGGCTTTGGATATTTACTAATCCAATTCCTGAATTTTCTGGATCTTTCACGTAATTTTCAATGGTGTTTTCAATCCAAAAGTCAAGATTGTGATCTGTAATCAGAATCTTGATTTTTACGTGAGCTGCGCCTTTATAATCAGTTCCATATTTAAAAGCATTTTCTACAAAAGAAATCAATAGTAAAGGTTCGATAAATTTGTTTTTAGTATCGCCATGTACATTGATTACAATGTCTTCAATATTGTTTAATCGTAGCTTTTGCAATTCGATATAATTCTGAATATAATTGACCTCTTTTTCTAAAGCCACCGTTTTGTTGTCAGTCTCATACAGCATATAGCGCATTAGTTCAGACAAGGTTACGATGGCATCAGGGACCAAATCAGATTTTTTATGTGCCAAAGAATAAATACTGTTTAAGGAATTAAATAAAAAATGCGGATTGGTTTGTTTACGCAAATAAATCAATTCAGTATTTGTTCTGTGTGTTTCTGCAATCAGTTTATTTTGTTGATTATTATAAAATTCAGTTAATGTTTTAATAATAGCAGAGATCGTAATAATCAGAATATAGAAAAATGACGGTGCAATTTTAAAGAAAAGTGGCTGTCTCATTTCTATTTTGTGATGCATTTTGCCATCTCTCGGAAAAAAATGGGGGTCACGAATAATGGTTTCAGTATGCATCATTTTTTCGGGCCTTAAATGTCTAAATTCAGGAACAAAATAATTTAATCTTATTGCCATAAATAGAACAATCAGACCAACAGCAAATATGCCATACAGCCAATATTTTTTTTGCAGTAGATAATTTGGGACCAAATAAAAATAGTTCAGATAAAACAATAGAATTCCTGAAAACCATTGAGCGTAAAAATCATTGTCGAGCTTAAAGGGGCTTTCGTAAAATTGAATTAAAGAAGTCAAAATAAAGAAAATCCATATCATGGAATGGAATAGTATTTTGTTGTAGCCGTTATTTTTAATGGTATCGATCTGCATTTACAATTTTATTTTTAATAAAATTAGTTCATTTTTGGTTACCGTTGGAGATAAGTTTTGTGTGAGTTTTTGCTTTACAAGATCAGCAACTTTCAACGCATCTTTTTCTGTTTCAAAGCTTTTAATGTTATTTATTACAGGAATAATAGATTGTTTAATTAAAACTTTTTCTTTGTAAGCAATTGTATATCCCCATCCAGAATTTGTTTTGAAAGAAGAGGATGTTAATGCCTCTTTTTTTGCACAAGCAGTAAAAAGTAAAAGAAGTATAAAAGCCATTAAATTCTTCTGGAGTAATATCCAGAAGAATTTTTTAATATTAATTATCATCATCACTTTGTTCGTCTAATGGCTTAAACTCCCAAGCATCATCAAAGTAAGTAGAGCCAATTCTTCCTAGCATATAGAATCCGCGGTTATTGATCGCAAAACCAACAGCATCGGTTCTTGTTGCACCTTCCATTGGAGTTCTTTCTGTCCATAAATCAGTTGATGGATTGTACTCCCAAACGGTTTTGATGTTTTCACCTCCTATAACATATCCTAAACCATTTATAGAAAAGCTCGAAGCATTAGAACGTAAAATAGCATAATCGTCGTTGTAGCTGTAATCGTCATCTGTATCTTTATCAATGTCACGTCTTCTCGTCCAAACATCTGTTGCTGGATCAAACTCCCAGAAATCTTCCTGATAAACGCCATTATTTACACCAGTAACCAAATACGCTTTGTCTGCAATTGTAAAAACAGTCGCGTTACGTCTTTTGTTACCGCTGAAACCATTTACTAGAGTCCAGGTATTTGCTTGGTCATCATATTGATAAAAATCTTTCAGATAATTTCCGTCATAACCAGTTCCAAAATAAGCTTTTCCGCCAACCTGAAAGCCTACAGCAGCATAACGCGCTGTTCCAGCAAAATCTGTTTTTTGCGACCAGCTGTTTGCGGTAGGGTCATATTGATAAAAGTCTTTCAGTTTGTTTGTTCCGTCATAGCCAAGACCAACATAACCTTTTTCGTTTAGTGCAAAACTAGAAGCAGAACTTCTTCCGATACCGCCAAAATCAGCTTTCTGTTCCCAATAATCTCCATTTGAGTTGTAAACCCATAAATCTTTTAAATAAACATCTCCTGTATATCCGCCTACTACATAAGCGTAATCTCCGATAACAAAACTTGTAGCACTAGATCTTGCAGGGCCGTCAAAGGCTGATTTTTTAATCCAGTTTCCTACCAAATCTTCATCTTCATCATCATTGCTGCAACTTATAAAAAAGAGGCATGAAAAAAGCGCTGTGAACAAAATTCCTTTTTTTAGATTAATCATAGTGTATTTAATATTTATTGTTTGTATTTGATCCCGATTTCTAAAACATAACCATTTCCAGTATTATAGTCGTATATTTTATGGTCAATGCTATCTATTAAATTGTATTTTTTGTTAAAATCATAACCTCCTCTAAAATTTAAAAACCAATATCCTCCAACATTTCTTTCGTATTCTAACACCGAAGTTATTTGCGATAAAACTGCTTTTTTAGCATTCGTATCTTTATTGGATGTTTCATCTAATTGATAAAAATTTCCATTAAAGCTATTCGTCAGACTCAATTTGTTTCGATCATTATTGGAATAAGAAATTTTCGAGTCTGGGAATCCTATTCTAAAATTGGTTTTTTCATTCATTTTATAATCAAAAGCAACAATTGGTGTAAACTTTGGCACTCCAAAAATTGATGTTCGTCCAGCTCCTGCAATTACACTCAGTTTTGAACCAATCTGTTGGCTGATTTCTAAATTTCCTAAAACAGTAACATCTGAAAAATCCAATTTGCTTTGGAAATTTGCCGTTGGAATGACTGAAAGTTCCCATTTTGTTTTTTCTGCTATTTCAGATGAATACTGAAATTTGTTTTGAACTTGATTGAATTTATCTTGATTAGCGTAAAAGTTATAAGAATTCAATTCGTAATTCACCTTCAGATTAGAATATTCTAATGTGTTTGTTATTTTGCTTTTTAAGCCTAATTTTTTCTGATAAAAAATAGCAATACTGGATGTGCTAAAATTTATCTTTTCTGTTGGCTCAGTTTTAAGATTAACAGTAGTGCTAAAATTTTCCTGAGCATTCGAACCTAAAAATGAAATCAAAAAAAGAGAACAGACTAAAAACCTTATTTTCATTATTTATTTTATTGGCTCAAAATTAGACGGATGAAGTCCTTAAAAAAAAGAAGATATATATATGACGTGTTTTGATAGACAAAATCATTGTTTTTATGGTCGAATTAAAATTTTAGAATAGAATTTAAATTGTAGACTGTTTTGTGCAGTCTGTAGCTTAAAAAAGCGCGGTAGTATATGTTATAGTGCATCGCCTAAGTGCGCAATTTATATTTGCTCAAAAATTAAATTATGCACAAGTTTATATTGATACTGCTTTTTGTACTAACCTTATTTTCGTGTGGTACAGATACAGATACTGGAGAATTTACTGTTGGGTCAGATTATTTGGCTTTAAGCAATAAAGTGATTTTGATTGATACGGTTACAGTCAATATGTCAACGATTAATTTTGATTCACTGGCAACTTCTAGCCGAGGAAGAATTCTAATAGGAAATTACGACGATCCTATTTTTGGAAAAGTAAAATCGGATAGCTATTTTCAGCTTTCTACAGATACCTATACATTAAATAGTATTGGATCTGATACCGAATCCACAAATTATGTTTTCGATTCTATTTCTATGATTCTTAAGTATGATAGGTATTTTTATGGAGATACGACAAAAGTCCAGACGTTTAATATTCACAGATTAACTCAAAAAGTTAAGCCAAACATAGAAGATAATAATTTCTATAATAATTCGACATTGGCTTATAGTCCAGAAAGTTTGGGTACAATATCTTATAAGCCGAGACCAAAGGAAAAAGACTCGATCAATATTCAAATGAGTAAAGAATTTGGAGAAGCTCTTTTTCAAAAAATAAAGAAAAGAGAAGTAACAGATTTTGACAGTTTTACAGAATATCTCAAAGGATTTGTATTGGTTCCCGAAAATTCCAATTCTTCCAATGTTATCGGATTTAGTGTTTCGGAGAGTAAGGTTCGGTTGTATTATTCGAAGTATCAGACAGATAATGAAACTCCTTATATAATCGATTTTTCAATTTTGGACACTTCTAAGCAGTTTAATTCTATTTCACTCGATAAAACAGGAACGATACTCCAAAATCTCCCCTTATCTAATGGTACATTATCAAGTGCACTAGTCAACAATCAAGGATTTATTCAATCTGGAACAGGTGTTGCCTGCCGAGTCGATTTTCCAAACATAAAACAGTTTAAGAATATTTCGGCAAACGGCGCTATTGTAGATGCAGAATTGATTCTTAAACCAGTTAATAATACTTATTCGGAAAAATACCCTCTAGCAGATTCGTTAACTGTTTATGTGGGAGATAATTTAAATAGAATAAGCGGAACTCTTGTAAATGCTGCAGGTTCTTCAGTTTATGGAAAGCTGAGTAAAAGCAGTGATGAATTTAACGAAAATGTTGGGTATTCAATTTCAATTGGCAACTTTCTTCAAAAGGAAATGCTAAAACAATCTGATTCAAGATCATCGCTTATTTTGACATTGCCAGGAATTGCACAATCTGTAAACAGAATCGTTTTGGGTGATCAAAAACATGTCAACAATAAAATCCAGTTGAAAATTTATTACATCTCTTATTAAATGAAAAATAAAATTGTTTTATGGAGTTGCTTCCTTTTAATGTCGCTGACTTCGTTTTCTCAAAGTATTTCAAGTTCTCCATATTCACTTTATGGTGTTGGAAGTCTATACGAATCAGATTTTGGTTATCTGCCTTCAATTGGCGGTTCTGGAATCGCTTTGCCTTCAGATACTTTTATCAATAATTTAAATCCAGCTTCTTTAGGATTTATGTATCAGAATCATTTTCTTTTTGATATTGGAGGAAAAGCAATTGCCACAACTTATCAGAGCAGTAATCGTACAGAGAAACGAAATAATTTTCAATTTTCTCATTTGGCTCTTGCTTTTCCTGTTACTAAAAAATCGGGTTTTAGTTTGGCACTTCGTCCATATTCAAGTTCGGTATTTAAAATTTCAAATTTAAAACTTCCAATTGCTGATAGCCAGGAATATTATTACGTAACGGCACAAGGATCTGGAGGTTTGAATAATCTAGATTTTTCATATGGATATAGATTTGGGAAAAAATTGACAGTAGGAACAACCGCTACAGTACTTTTTGGGAATACAGTTGATGATCGCGCCTTTTTAATTTCAAATGCTATTACTACCGTTCATAAGCAAACAAATTATAGGGGAGTTCGTGCAACATTAGGAGCGCAGTTTAAAATAGATTCAGCATTTACAATTGGAACAACATTCAAAGTCCCTACAAGAATAAATGCTTCCAAAGTACAATCTGTAACAAGTATTGCAGATGAGGTAGAATCTTCTATTGAAACCGACAAGGTTTCAGATACTGACAATTATTACATGCCTTTAGAAATTGGTTTTGGAGCCAGTAAGCGATTTAAAAACAATTTAAATGTGACTTTAGATTACGAAAAAAGTTTCTGGAAAAGCACTAACCAATCTGAATTTTATGGCGAATTTGTAAATCAAGATCGTTTTGCATTAGGATTTACCTATAGTGGCAATAAAAATGTTAGAAGATATTGGGATAGAGTGGGGTATGCAGCCGGTTTAAACTTTGACAATGGTTATCTTGAAGTAGATAAGCAGCGTATAAATAGTGCATCTATTTCCATTGGACTAAATCTTCCAATTGACAATACATTTTCGGCACTTAATATTTCCTATTCTTACGGGCAGAAAGGCAAAATAGCAAATGATTTAATAAAAGAAAACTATCATAAAATATCGCTCAATTTATCACTAGACGGAATTTGGTTTGTTAAGCGAAAGTTTGAATAATATTCTAAAAGTCTTTTTTTATTACAGGATATTTATATTCTAAAATGGACTCCAAAACTTTAGGGTCAGAATTGACATAAAATACGGGATCAATATCTGTGCTTTCAGAAAAGCCTACTTTATCATTAAGTAGATTTTTAGTTTGGCGTGCAACAGCTTCTCCTGAATCTATTATTTTAATATGATCTGGGAGAATTTTTTTTATCTGAGGAATTAAATAAGGGTAGTGGCTGCATCCTAAAACTAAGTAATCAATATTAGCTTCAATCATAGGCTGTAGATATGATTCTAATAATTGTGTCATTTCTGGTGAGTGCAAATTACCATCTTCAATGAGCTGTACAAGCCCATGCCCAACTTGCTCAATGATTTTGGTGTTATGAAACATCTCTGCAGTTTTATTAAACAGCTCACTATTAAGAGTGCCTTTTGTGGCTAGAATTCCAATAACCTGAGTTTGGGAATTGTTTGCAGCAGGTTTTATGGCTGGCTCAATTCCAACAAACGGAATGTCATAATCTGCACGTAGTTCAACTATAGCATTTGTTGTGGCGGTATTGCAGGCAACAACAATTAGCTTACAGTTATTTTCTAGTAGAAATTCTACATTTTTTTTACTCAAAGCAACAATCTCATCTTTGCTTCTTTGGCCATAAGGAGCATTTTTACTGTCAGCCAGATAAATGGTCTTTTCATTTGGAAGAAGATCATGAATGGCGCTCCAGATGGAAGTTCCGCCAATGCCAGAATCAAAAACGCCTATAGGATTATTGTTTATCATAAAGCAAATTTAAATATTTTTTAAATAATTTGTTATTCTAAATTAAGTGAAATCTTGAAATAATACCAAAGATTAGTTTTAATTTTTTGTAAAAAAAAACTGCTCAAATTACATGAATTGAGCAGTTTAAATTATGAGATTTAATTTCTTAGAATCCTAAATCTTTTTTAACATCAGCAGTGATGTTTGGACCATCAGCTAATAATAAAGTAGAACCGTCTAAAACGTATTGGAAACCTTTAGCTTTTCCAACTTTTTGAATAGAAGCTCTAACTTTTTCCATTAAAGGTTTTACGATATCTGTTTCTTTTTGTTGTAATTCTTTTTGAGCGTTGTCTCTGTAGTCAACAATTCTCTTTTGCATATCTTGAACCTCTTTAGAACGCTCTCCATTTACAGCATCTGTTACAGTTGCAGCTTCAGCTTCATACTTTTTGATTTTCACTTGATATTCGTCAACCATTTTTTTGTATTCAGCATCGTATGTACCACTTAATTTTTGCAGTTGATTTTGAGCATCTAGCATAGCAGGCATTTTCGACATGATCTCGCTTACATCAACATGAGCTACCTTCGCTTGTGCGTTCATTGTGTTACTTGCTCCTAAAATAAGAATTGCAGCAATTAGTAAAGTTTTGATTTGTTTCATCATTTTTAAAATATTAATTAATTATTGGTCGTATTTGTTTTTTGCGTTTCGGCTTCTTTTGCTTTTTTAGCCGCTTCTCTTTCTTCTAAAATTTTCTTTCTTCTTTCTTCCAATTCTTTTTTACGTTGTTCGTAAAGCAATTGTCTTTCTTCTGCTTTTGTCATTGCAGGCTGTTCAGTGGTGGGTGTTTCACCTGTAGCCGTTGGCGTTGATGTTTTAGCAGTCGAGCTCGTTTTAGCAGCATCTGTTGCTGCGGCAGGGGCTACTGCTGCTGGAACTGTTCCAGAAACCGTGCCATTTTTTTTAGCTTCTCTTTCTTCTTGCAAGGCTTTTCTTCTGTCCTCGTATTCTTTTCTCTTAGCGTCCTGCTCTAATTTTCTGTCTTGAATTAGCTTTTCTCGAGCAGCTTTTTTCTCGTCTAGTGCTTTCTGGCGATCAGCCATTGCTGGATTTTCGTCAATTGCATTTTCAATATTTTCTTTAGCCTCTTGCTCTTTCAGTTGTTTTTTAGTCAGCTGTTCACGTTTTTCGGTACGGTTTAAGATTCTTAAAACCTGATCACTGATGTCAAATCTTTTATTACTGAAAAGCATGGTGAGATCTGATGATTTATCAAAAACAAAATCATAATTTTTTGCTTCTGCTATATCTTGTACAGCAGTAAAAACTTGATCTTGAATAGGCTTTGCTAAAGCGGCTTTCTGTCTCATTAAATTTCCATCAGAACCAAATTGTTTCTGCTGGTAATCCATCATTTCTTGTTCAAGAAACTTAATTTCAGTTTCTCTTTCTTCTATTAATTCTTTTGTAAGTAAAGCTTTTTCTGTTTTTAAGCTTTCTTTCAAATTATTTATATTTAATTTTTTGGCTTCAACTTCCTGTTTCCACTTTTGAGCTTTTTGCTCTAATTGTGATTTAGCTTCTTTATAATCGGAAACATTTTCTAAAATATATTCCATGTCGATGTAGCCAATTCGAGTAGTCTTACCTTGTGCCTGACTTGTATTTGCTACAATCAAGGCTAAAAATATAAATAAAAATTGTTTTCTCATAACATAACTTTATTTGATGATTTTTAACCAAACGTTATTTCACTAAAATTGTTGTCCAATGATAAAGTGTGTTTCCCATCCATTAGCTTTTGTTTGTCCTGGAAGAGCGTCAAATCCGTAACCAAAGTCAATACCCAATAATCCAAATGCGGGCATGAATACACGTAAACCAGCACCAGCAGAACGGCTTAAGTCAAATGGATTGTAATCTTTGAACGTTGGATAAGATGAACCTGCTTCTAAGAACGTTAATGCAAAAATAGATGCAGAAGCTTTTAATGTAATTGGGTAACGTAATTCCATAGAGAATTTGTTGTAAATCGTTGCTCCAATTGCATCGCCATTTACATTTACAGGAGTCAAAGAGTTGTTTGGATAACCTCTCAACTGAATAGTCTCTCTACCATCCATTGAGTAGTTGGCCATACCATCACCTCCTAGGTAAAAACGTTCAAACGGAATTACACCTCTTTCTTGATTATAAGCTCCTAAGAAACCAAACTCTGTCAGAGTTCTTAATACTAGTTTTCCATAAACCTTAGTATACCAGTCTCCTTTAAATTTAACTTTATAATATTCTAACCAGTTGTATTTTTTCTGATCAACTTTTGCTACATCTGTATCGGCGCTTGCGTAATCAGACCCAACACTCATAATTTTTCCTGAACTATCAGTTTTATAATAGTCACCATTATTAAGAGGTTGTTGATAATCGTCTGATCTATTTTCTCCAATATATTGCTTTTTATATTCTTTTTGGTTTTGCAAATCACCGTAATCAATACCATTAAATAATGAATATGGAGGTGTAACTTTTGCAGTAACACTAAATTCAGAGCCATAAGTCGGGAATATCGGGTTTACCCCTTTATTACTTCTTGAAAGCCCTATAGTATAAGCTAAGTTTCTTGATGCACCATTACCAAAAGTGAACAAACCTGTATTATAATTATTCAAGTCATAATGCTGATAACTTAAAGATTGTGATAATACGAAATAGTCATCTGGCACTGTTAATCTTTTTGCTAAACCAACTTGCACTGTAAAAATATTAAAACTTTTGCTTTTATCAACAGTTCTGGTGATGTAATTGTTAAGAAATTGCTTACTGTATGAAATAGATGAGCTAAATTGGACAGGTTTCTTTCCTCCAAACCAAGGCTCTGAGAAAGATAAGCTATAGGTTTGGAAATAGGTGCTTCCTTGTAAACGAAGGGCAACCTTTTGTCCATCTCCCATTGGTAAAGGTTTATAAGCTTCTTTATCGAACATTTTACGAGCAGAGAAGTTGTTAAATGAAAGTCCTAATGTACCAATGAAACCTCCACCGCCATAACCTCCTTGAAGCTCGACCTGGCTAGATCCTTTTTCTACTACATTGTATTCAATATCAACAGTTCCAGCTCCAGCATCAACGTTCTTAAATTTAGGATCGATTGCCTCAGGATCAAAGAAACCTAATTGACCAATCTCACGAATTGTTCTTACTAATTGTTCTTTACTGTATTTTTCACCCGGTTTTGTTCTTAACTCACGATATATAACATGATCGTTTGTTTTGTCATTTCCAACAACAGTAATTTTGTTGAAATAAGCAATAGGGCCTTCTGTTACTCTAATCTCAAAATCGATAGTATCATTGACTGTTTTTACCTCTACAGCATTAATGTTAGAGAACAGATAACCGTTGTTTTGATATAAGTTGGTAATATCTTCTGCGTCTGGTTTTGTTTTATCGGCAATTCGTTTTTCAAGTAGAACTCCGTTATAAGTTTCTCCTTTCTTGATTCCTAAATAACGGCTTAAAAGCTGATCTGAATAAACAGTATTTCCTAAGAATTTTATATTTCCGAAATAGTACTTATTTCCTTCTTCTACATTTATTTTAATTGCTAGCGTATTTTTTTGCTTGTTATATTGTACAGAATCGTAAATAATACGAGCGTCGCGGTATCCTTTTTCTTTGTATGTAGCAATTACTTTTTCTAAGTCAGTTTTGTATTTCTCAGGAATAAATTTAGATGCTTTAAATACGCGAATGAAATTCTTCTGTTTAGTGTCTTTCATTGCGGCGCGCAGCTGGTTATCAGTAAGTTGTTTGTTTCCTGTGAAATCTATACTGCTAATTTTTACTTTGTCTCCCTTGTCAATCCTTACAAGCATATTAACTTGATGTCCGTTGATTGTATCAGGAGTGTTGGTTATAGTAACTTTTGTATTATAAAAACCTTCTTTTTTATATTTGTTTTCTATGTAATTTTTAGTGGTTGTGATTAAGTTTTCGTTGACAATTTTATTTTTTGTCAAATTGTTATCCTTAATTAGGGCTTCAACTTTACTTTTCTTAACACCAACGATTTTAACCTCGTTTAATTTAGGAAGTTCAACGATATCTAAGTCTAAATAGATACTATCGTTTTCTACTTTATTTACGTAGAAAGCGATTTCATCAAAAAGGCCCAGTTTCCCTAATTTTTTAATTGCGCTACTGATTTCTTCTCCAGGAACAGTAATTTCTTGTCCTTTTTGAAGTCCTGAAAAGGTTACAACAGTCTGTTCATTGAAGCTTATTTTACCAACAACAGAAACTTTAGCTAGAATATATTTTTTTCCCTGATCAAAAGGAACTCTTTCTTGTGCTTTAATTTGTGAAAAACTACCCAAAAGTAAAAGGGTAAAGACTATTTGTATTTTTTTTTGCAACACTAAAAAATTATTTAATTTGTTCACTGGTTTTTCCAAATCTACGTTCTCTTTTTTGATAACTAATAATAGCCTCATATAAATCTTGGTCTTTAAAGTCTGGCCACAAGACATTAGTAAAATACAATTCTGCATAGGCAATCTGCCACAGCAAAAAATTACTTATTCTATGTTCTCCACTTGTTCGTATTAATAAATCTACGTCTGGTAAATTTTGCGTGTAAAGATGCTCATTTATAATTGAATCGTCAATAGTGTCTATTGAAATTATATTATTTTTAACTTTATCACTAATTGACTTTACGGCATTTACCAGTTCCTCTCTAGAGCCATAACTTAAAGCGAGGGTAAGGGTTAAACGAGTATTGTTTTTAGTTTTTTCCATAACATCCAAAAGTTCTTTTTGGGCTGTTTTTGGTAATTTGTCAAGATTTCCAATTGCATTAAGTCTGATATTATTTTCTTGAAGGGTGACAAGCTCTTTTTTTAATGAATTGATTAATATTTTCATTAATGCCTGAACTTCCAATTTTGGGCGATTCCAATTTTCGGTTGAAAAAGCATATAGGGTCAAGTACTCGATTCCAAGTTTGGCTGAGGTTTTGATGATTTCTTTTACAGATTTTGTCCCATTTTCATGTCCAAACGCGCGTAAATAGCCTTGTTGTTTTGCCCAGCGTCCGTTGCCGTCCATGATAATGGCAAGGTGTTTAGGTAGGTTTGTGTGATCTATTGATTCTATTAAATTCATTTTTAGTATGCGCAATAGCATGGTTTTTTTCCAAAGGTATACGTCAAAGTAAGACCTGAAAAAACATACCAGTCATTATTATTTAAATTTCCAAATTTGAGGATGTCTGAATTGCTTGTATTCGGATTGCTTCCATCTATATTGTCTGTAAAAGTGTATCGTGCCCCAACTTCAGCGGCTAACACAAAGCGAGGAGAAATATTTGATTTTATACCTAATATAATAGGTATAGCTATCGAACTACGATTTTTCTGAGCATATATCACGTCTGGATTTGATCTGTATCTGTATAGGTTATCAAAGAGAAAAAAATTTAAACCTGTAAAGACATACGGAGTTACTTTTGTATGATAATCATGTAGATTGAAGTCAAAAAAGTTAAACTCTAGCCCAGCAGAAAGTTCTTTAATGTCATTGTCAAAACGGTAGCCTCTCTGATTTCTCCCTGTTTCATCGGATTTTAAATCATTTCCGCTAATGTTAGATTGTGTATAAGAAAATCTCCAAGAGTGTCTCGGACTTCTATTCCATTTGTATAGAACGCCAAAAGCTAGTTTTTCTGGGGCGATATAAGTTGTTTTTCCAACATCGCCCACGAAGTTACTTCCGCCAAGAAAAACACCAATCTCATTAATCTGAGCATTTAGTGTAATAAGCGGGAAAAAACATAACAATAAATTAAAAATTTTCTTCATTTAATTCAAAATTGCGTGCAAATATAATAATTATCAATACGAATCAAAGTTCCTTTAGTTAAATGTGCTTTTTTTTCAATTTACGTTATGATTTTGAGCCATTTAATGATGATTCACTACATGCAGAACGAGAAAATGTGGTATTATCGTATAGTGAAGAATCAGAAAAAGAGTTTAATTTCTTTTATCTTCTCCCCATAGCAGTTTATTTCTTAAGGTCTTTAAGAAAGTTTCGCCTGGTATTTCAACCATTTTAATTTTGTAATCTGTTTTTTTAATCTTTAAAATAGATTCGTTTTTTACCGAAGAAATTCGTGAATCTAAAGAAACAAGGTATTGGTCTTCTCTTCCTGTTACTCGCAATGTGATTTCGGTATCGTCAGGAATAACAAGCGGTCTGGCGGTTAAATTGTGTGGGGCAATTGGCGTAATAACTAAACTTTTTACATCTGGTGTTAAAATTGGTCCACCGCAACTTAAAGAATATCCAGTAGAACCAGTTGGGGTAGAGATAATTAGACCGTCTGCCCAGTATGAATTTAAGTATTCGTTATTTAAATAAGTTTCAACCGTAATCATCGAAGTGGTGTCTTTTCTACTCACTGTAACTTCATTCATAGCGAAATTAAGTTCCTTAAAAGCTTCGTTATACGGTTCGCATGTTATTCCTAATAAAGTTCTTTCAGAAGTGGTATAGTTTTGATCAATAACATATTGAAGTAAAATATCTATGTTTTCTTTCTGAACTTTAGCCAAGAAACCTAATCTTCCAGCATTAATTCCTAATAAAGGAACGCCAGAATTGCGAACAAAAGCTGCGGCTCTTAAAATCGTTCCGTCGCCTCCAATACTAATCAGCATTTCGAAACTATTGTCTAAAGCAGTACTTGGAGAAAAAGTTTTGTATTCTTTTTTTACAAGCTGTTTTTCATAAAGCATGTTCAGAAAATTTTCTTCAATTACCATCTCGACATTGTTGGCATTAAAGAAATTGAAAATGTCTTTTATAATAGGTTCAGTACTGTTCTGATAATATTGTCCGTAAATGGCTATTTTCATTCGTTGTTAAATTAGAGAATTTGTCAATGTGTTAATTAGATAATTGGGGAATGCGAAAATCATTAATTAACTAATTTTCCCATTGGCATATTCATAACTTATATATTAAGGTATTTGTCTAAGTAATCTGATCGTTCTTTTAAACTGTTGATGTAGGTGTCTTCCTGATGTTCAGAAATGATTTCATAACCATATCTTCTATAAGTCTGAATGATTTCATTAATTGCTCCTAAACCAATTTTTACAGTAATCTGAACATTTTCTGTATCAGCCTCAGAAACAAAACAGCCTAAAATTTTTCCATTATTACTTTCTACAATTTGTGTAACCTCGCTCATAGAATAATCCAAAAGGCCTTTTTGAACAATAATAATAGCGCCAGGTTCTTTTAAAAATGGAGTTTCTTGAAAAAACTTCATGATATCTTCCATTTCATAATAACCAATATAATTATTATTCTCGTCAAGAATTGGGAGAAGGTTGGTGTGGTTTTTTGCAAAAACTTCTAGAACATCTAGCCAGATCATCGATTTTCTGGCAAAAAAACGTTCTAAAGTATATTTGTAATCAATTGCTTTTTTATCAATGTCAAATGTTTCAACATCGTCAGAAGAGATGCTTCCAATAAAAACACCATCTTCTAAAATCGGAAAATGAGAAAAATTTACATCGATAAAAAAGTCCTGAATCGAAGCTATCGTTTCCTGACTGTCAATCGCTCTGAAATCGTTTGTGATATAGTTTGTAATTTCTGTCATAAATCAATTGAAGATATTTGATGCAAAATAATCAAAAAATACCGAAAACCGCTCTGTTTTACTTTGTATTTTTGTCGTAACAAATATAATGTTACTAGAATTAATATCTATTTATATGACAAAATTAAGTGTAAATATCAATAAAATAGCAACGCTTCGAAATGCCCGAGGCGGAAATGTTCCAGATTTATTAAAAGTAGCTGCCGATATTCAGCGATTTGGTGGGCAGGGAATTACCATCCATCCTCGTCCAGATGAGCGTCATATTCGTTATCAGGATGCACGTGATTTAAAAGCTATTGTTACAACAGAATATAATATTGAAGGAAATCCACAGCATAATTTTATTGATTTAGTTTTAGAATGCAAACCAGATCAAGTAACGTTGGTTCCAGATGCAATTGGCGCAATTACATCTTCGGCAGGCTGGGATACCATCAAAAATCGAGATTATTTAACTGAAGTTATTCAAGAATTTCAAAGAAACGGAATTAGAACTTCGATTTTTGTTGATCCAATTTTAGAAATGATTGAAGGTGCAAAAAAAACAGGGACTGACAGAATTGAATTATACACAGAATCTTTTGCACACCAATATAGTTTAGGGAATGAAAAAGGAATTGATCCTTATGTTGAAGCTGCAAAAATGGCAAACGAATTAGATTTAGGGATCAATGCGGGACATGATTTAAGTTTGGATAATATCAAATTCTTTAAAGAAAATATTCCAGGCTTATTAGAAGTTTCTATTGGTCATGCTTTAATTTCAGAGGCGCTTTATCTTGGTTTAGATAATACTGTAAATATGTATCTGAATAAATTGAAATAATTCTTTAAAAGGAAAAAATAAAAATATGCTTTATTCAAAAATAGAAGGCGAAGGAAAACCATTTATTATCATGCACGGATTTCTGGGAATGTCTGATAACTGGAAAACTTTAGCCGGACAATATGTAGAAGCCGGATTTCAGGTTCATATTTTAGATTTACGAAACCACGGTCGTAGTTTCCATTCAGACGAATGGAGCTACGAAGCGATGGTTCAAGATGTTTATGAATATTGCCAAGTAAATAATCTAACACGAATTGATATTCTTGGACATTCTATGGGAGGTAAAGTAGCAATGCTTTTTGCAACGACACATCCAGAAATTGTAGACAAATTGATTGTGGCGGACATTGGTCCGAGATTCTACAAACAGCATCATCAGGAGATTTTGGCAGGATTAAATGCTGTCGATTTTTCGGTAAAACCAAGCCGAAATGATGTTGAAGAAATAGTCTCTCAATACGTGCCGGATTTTGGAACAAGACAATTTTTGTTGAAAAATTTATATTGGAAAGAGCCTGGACAATTGGCTTTTAGATTTAATCTTGAAGCTTTTAATAATAACCTCGATGCTATTGGAAAACCTTTGGCGGAGCATTTAGTATTTAATAACCCGACATTATTTATTAGAGGCGGAAATTCTGGTTATATTCAAGATGAAGATATTGACGGAATCCGTAAGCATTTTCCAAATCTAAAATTAGAAACTATTCCAAACGCTGGACATTGGCTTCATGCCGAAAATCCGAAGATGTTTTTTGAATTGACAAGAGAGTTTTTGAAAGAATAATTTTTTCTTTAATAATTAGTCGAGTTAAAATAATTCTATAAAAATAAGAATTAACTTACATTTAAATATTAAAATCCTTAAGTTTGCCTTTTGGATTTTAATATTTACAATTTAATGGATTTTAGTTTTTATAATTTATTTAATGAAAATGGTGTCGGGCTGATTTATTTGTACTCCTCTCCATTTCTAGCACTTTTGATTTTTGTCGAAATGCTTTTTAGCCATTTTGGTAAAAAAGACCTATACACCAAGAAGGATGTTTTTGTCAATGTAACATTAGCGGTGCTTAATTTTGCATTAGATTTAATAATGAAATCGTTTGCTTTTGGAGTAATGTTTTTCTTTTTCCAACACCGAATTTTTTCTTGGAACACAAATATTTGGTATTATTGGATTGCCGTTTTTTTACTGCAAGATTTCGCTTATTATGTATTACATGTTGTAGATCACAAATCGCGTTTTTTTTGGTCAGTACATATCACACATCACAGTTCAGAATACTATAATATTTCTACCGGATTTAGGTCGCCTGTTTTTCAGCCGCTTTATCGCTATTTATATTTTTCCCCATTAGCCTTTTTGGGTTTTAATCCTTGGCATATTATGGGGGCTTATGCGCTGTTTCAGGTCTATGGGACTTTGGTGCATACGCAAAGTGTAAAAAGTATGGGTGTTTTTGAATGGATTCTAGTGACTCCATCACATCATAGAGTGCATCATGCTAGAAACATTAAGTATTTAGACAAAAACATGGGAATGGCATTGATAATTTGGGATAGAATATTTGGAACTTTCCAGAAAGAAGAACCAGAAATTCCCGTAAAATTTGGAATTTATCCAAAACCAAAAAATGATAGTGCTTTTGAGATTTTGTTTTATGAATGGAAAAAAATATGGCAAGATATTAAGCAACCTAACATAGGTTGGCAAAATAGAGTGAAATATGTGTTCTTTGCACCTGGATGGAAACCTAATGGAAAAGGGAAAACAGTAAAAGATTTTCAAAGAGAATATGAATTGAAGCAAAATGGTATATTAAAGTAACCTGAAATCTCAATTGAAAAACCGCTTCGGAATAAATATTTGGTTAGATAAAAATCATTACTTTTATTAAAATTTTAAAATAAAAAGTTATGAAATTATTACTTAGACTCCTTGTTACTGCTGCCTTAGTTTTATTATTGTCTAACATTTTGACCGGGGTTCATGTTGCTAGTTTTGGTACAGCTGTAATTGTAGCAGTAGTTTTAGGATTGCTGAACGTTTTTATAAAACCAATTTTAGTGATTTTAACCTTACCAGTTACGTTGGTCACATTAGGTTTGTTTTTACTAGTGATTAACGCATTGATTATTTTGCTTTGCACAAAAATTGTTGGAGGTTTTGTAGTAGATAGCTTCTTAACAGCATTAATATTTAGTGTTATTTTGTCTATACTTCAATCCCTTACTTATAAAATATTGGGAGATGATAAATAAAAACAATCGAGCAGATTAAAACTGCTTCAAATACAATAGATTAAAAACTTGGTTGGGTTGCAAAAATTTTATAATTTTGCAACCCAATTTTATTACGTAAATTAAAGAAGAAGATGGATATTAAAAGAGTAGCAATAGACGCTGTAAACGAGACAATCGTTATGAACGTTGTTCATATGGATTATAAAGGTCAAGTAGCAAAAAGAATTAACGAAAAAATGCCTTTAGCGCAAGTAAAAGGATTTAGAAAAGGCGCTGTGCCTAAAGATCTTGTTGAAAAACAATACGGAAAAGGTATCAAACAAGAAGAGATCAAAAAAGTAGTTGATTTGGCTTTAGAGCGTTATATTCAATCTGAAAGATTAAATCTTTTAGGAACTCCTCTTGCTAAAGTAAATGAAGATTTTAACTGGGATGCTGAAGAGTTAACTTTTGAATACGAAATTGGTTTAGTGCCAAACTTCGAAATTGATCTTGAAGCTAAAAACAATATCGTAAAATACATCGTTACTGCTGACGATAAATTAATCGACGGACAAGTTGAGCGTATCCAAAAACAATTTGGAAAAGCAATTGCACAAGAAGTATCTGATGCAAAATCTGACTTAACTGGAACTTTCTCAAGCGAAGCAAACGGAATCAACAATACAACTACAATTTCTGTTGATGCATTCAGCAAAAAAGCTCAAAAACAATTCACAGGTAAAAAAGTTGGAGATGTTGTTACAGTAAGCACAAAAGGTTTATTTGAAGATGATCACCAATTAATGGATTACTTAAAAGTAGGTCACGAAGGTGTTCACGGTTTAGATGTTGAAGTAAACTTTACAATTGAAGCAATCAACGGTTCTGAGCCAGCTGAATTAAACCAAGAATTATTCGATAAACTTTTTGGTGAAGGAAATGTTGCTTCTTTAGAAGATTTAAAAGCTAAAATTAAAGAAGATGCTGAAGCTCAATTTGCTCAGCAAGCTGACCAAAAATTATTATTAGATGTTCAAGATTTCTTAATCGAAAACACAAAATTCGATTTGCCAGCTGAATTCCTTAAAAAATGGTTACAAACTGTTGGAGAGAAAAAATTAACTGCTGAAGAAGCTGAAGTTGAATACGCAAGATCTGAAAAAGGTTTACGTTTCCAATTAATCGAAGGAAAAGCTTTAGCACAAAGCAATATCCAAATTACATTTGAAGATTTGAAAGAGTTTACATCAAACGCAATCAGACAACAAATGGCTCAATTTGGTCAAACAAACCCAACTGATGAAGAAGTTCAAGGAATCGTGGCTAGAGTTTTATCTAACCAAGACGAAGTGAAAAGACTTTCTGAGCAAGTGGTAGCAGCTAAAATGTTAGATATCTTCAAAGAAAAAGCTAACCCAACAACTAAAGAGGTTACTTACGAAGAATTTATCGCTGCTTCTTACGGAGAATAATTTCTAAAGAAACATTATTATATTGGAGCGTCAGGATTTTTTTCCTGACGCTCTTTTGTTTTAATTTATTTTTTGATTACTTTTCAGGAGCTAATCCAGCTATCCGTTTCAAGTTTTTTTCTTGCGTTTAAGTTTTTTAAATTCTTGAAAGAGCTTCTTTCAGTCGCTTTCCAAGAATAAAAAAACTAAAAAACGCAATTCAAAAAGCTTTCCACTGCTATCTGGGCTAGAAATAAGACAAATTGACATCCTTTAGAAAGAGGTACAACCTTTGATGAAGAATATTTATATTAAATAAAATAAACTTAGAACAGATACATATGAACTACGGTAAAGAATTCAAAAAATTTGCTACAAAGCACCAAGGAGTAAACGCAATGTATTACGATAAAATCGTAGCTGCAATGACACCAACAAACATGACTCCATATATTATCGAAGAGCGTCAGTTGAATATTTCTCAACTAGATGTGTTCTCAAGATTAATGATGGATAGAATTATCTTTTTAGGAACAGGTATCGATGATCAAATCGCTAATATCGTTCAGGCGCAATTATTATTCTTAGAAAGCGCTGATGCTTCAAAAGATATTCAAATTTACTTAAACTCTCCAGGAGGAAGTGTTTATGCAGGTTTAGGAATTTACGACACAATGCAATACATTAAACCAGACGTAGCTACAATCTGTACAGGAATGGCCGCTTCTATGGGAGCAGTTTTATTGTGTGCAGGAGCTGCAGGAAAACGTTCTGCATTGCCTCATTCAAGAGTAATGATTCACCAGCCATCTGGAGGAGCACAAGGTGTTGCAACAGATATGGAAATCAACTTACGCGAAATGCTGAAATTGAAAGATGAGTTATACAATATTATTTCTCACCATTCAGGACAAACTTTCGAAAGAGTTCATAAAGACAGCGAACGTGACTACTGGATGAAAGCAGACGAAGCAAAAGAGTACGGAATGATTGACGAAGTTTTGAGAAGAGGTTAAAAAAGTTTCAGGTTTCAGGTTTCAAGTTGCAGCAGTTAACTTGAAACTTGAAACAAAATAAAACTTGAAACAAAAAAATAAAGACTTAAGCTGCAAAGGATTAAGTTTTTAAGTTTTAATTAAATCAAAAAGCTTAGAAACTTAGTATCTTTGCAGCTTAGTAACTTAAATAAAGAATGGCAAAAGTAGTATTAGAATGTTCGTTTTGTGGAAGAAAGAAGCCAGAAACTAATTTATTAATAGCTGGGATCAATGCACATATCTGTGATAAGTGTATTGAACAAGCACACGGAATTGTTTTAGAAGAATTAAAATCTAGTGGAAGCGCAAAACTAGTTGGAGACTTAATTTTAAAGAAACCAAAAGAAATTAGAGCTTTCCTAGATCAATATGTTATTGGTCAAGATCAGACTAAGAAAGTGATGTCAGTTGCGGTTTACAACCACTACAAGCGTTTAATGCAACAGCAATTGGACGATGAAGTTGAGATTGAAAAAAGTAACATCATCATGGTTGGTCAGACTGGAACAGGAAAAACATTAGTAGCAAAAACTATTGCTAAAATGTTAGACGTTCCGTTGGCTATTGTTGATGCAACTGTATTGACTGAAGCTGGATATGTTGGAGAAGACGTTGAAAGTATTTTGACACGTTTGCTTCAAGCTGCAGATTACGACGTAGCAAAAGCAGAAAGAGGAATTGTATTTATTGACGAGATTGATAAAATCGCTCGTAAAAGCGATAACCCGTCAATAACTCGTGATGTTTCTGGAGAAGGTGTTCAACAGGCATTATTAAAGTTATTGGAAGGAACAGTTGTAAACGTACCGCCAAAAGGTGGACGTAAACATCCAGACCAGAAATTTGTTGAGGTAAATACTCAAAACATCTTGTTTATTGCTGGTGGAGCTTTTGATGGAGTTGAGCGTATTATCTCAAAACGTTTAAACCGTCAAGCAGTTGGTTACTCTACTTCTAAAAATACAGACAATATTGATAAAGATAATTTGTTGCAATACATCATTCCAAAAGACATTAAAGACTTTGGTTTAATACCAGAGATTATTGGTCGTTTGCCAGTTTTAACGCACATGGATCCTTTGGATAAAGCAACGCTTCGTGCAATTTTGACACAGCCTAAAAATGCATTGATTAAGCAATATCAGAAGTTATTCTTAATGGATGATGTTGAATTTACGATTACAGACGAGGCTTTAGATTTTATTGTAGATAAAGCCTTAGAGTATAAATTAGGTGCTCGTGGATTACGTTCATTATGTGAAGCTATCTTGACAGATGCGATGTACGAATTGCCAACATCTGATGATATTAGTTTGACAATAGATAAAGAATATGCAGAACATACGTTAAGTAAAAACTTATTGAAGCGTATGGAAATTGCTTCTTAATTATTGAAAATATATTTTCTAAAAACCTGTTCATTTTTTGAACAGGTTTTTTTATTGTCTTTTTATTCAGTTTTTATGAATACAAAACTTCTATAATAGCCCAGATCGGAACGGCATCCTTTTGTTGTGGGGTTCACAACAAAAGATACAGTGTAGAGCAGGACGAAACGATCTTATGAAAACGAAACAATCTGCTCCTAAAAATTATTGCACTCTAAATTTCTCTCGATATTCAATTGGTTTCATACCAACCATTTTATAAAAAACTTTTCTAAAAGCTTTTGGATCATTATAGCCAGTTTTTTCTATAATTTCTGAAATAGAAAGTTGCGTTTGTTCTAAATATTTTTTCGAACTTTCTACCCTAATATTCTGTAAATATTCAATCGGCGGAATTCCTGTCACTTGTTTAAAACGGCGTGTCATGTTTCTAGCGCTTGTTGGAATGTCTTTTGTGATTTCTTCCAATTTTTCGATAGAATGATACTGATTCTCAATTTTTTGCTGCAGCATGGCAACTAGAGAATCATTGTGCAAATGATTAGGTCTAAAGGTGCTGAAATAACTTTGCTTATATCTGTTCAGATCGATTGAGAATATTTTAGCAATTTTAACTGCCATTTCGTTCCCGCAGAATTTCTGAACCAGAAGAATCAATAGATGGAAAGTTGAAGTTGATCCTCCACTGGTATATAAACTTCCGTCTGCAGTCAAAGTCTCCTCAGGTTTTAATTTTACCATTGGAAAAGCTTTGGTAAAAGCACTGCAGGCATCAACATGTGTTGTTGCTAACTTTTCATTCAATAAACCAGAGGCTGCGAACAAAAAAGCTCCTGTACAAAAACTGGCTAATTCGGCTCCAGCTTTATGCTGTTTTTGCAACCACGGAATAAAACTTTTATTTTTTTTAATCATCTCGCTCATGTTATCTGTAGTAAAAGCGGGAATTAAAATTAAGTCTAGAATGTCGTCTGAAGTTTCAATTGCATTGCTTTTGTATCCAAATAAATTTCCTTGATCGTTTTGTTCTTGCGATTGAAAAATCATGATTTCAAATGGTTTTTCAGTTCCTGGGGTAAGTTTATTGGTAGTTTCGAATACCTCTAATATTGCCGCAATGCTCAGTAATTTATAATCGTGAGGTATGATTAAACCTAGTTTCGTGCTCATGATATTTTGATTTTTTGGAATGTCAGTATCCTACAAAAATAAGCAAATTGTCTCAAATGCCCCTAAAAATGACTTTTATTGACATTTTTAAGTAATCTTAAAAAATTAAATTTGTTTTAATTAATTCGTAATTTTATAAAGATGAAAACAAAAATCTTCTTAAATCTTGCTGTAAAAGATTTAAACAGTGCAGTGTCTTTTTATAACGGACTTGGTTTTTCGACCAATCCAAAATTCACAAACGAAAAAGGAGCTTGTCTGGTTATTGATGAAAATATATTTGTGATGCTTTTGGTAGAAGAGTTTTATCAAACCTTTACCAAAAAACAAATTTGTGATCCTAAAACAACCAGTGAAGCGCTTATGGCTATTTCTGTAGACACCAGAGAGCAAGTTGATGAAATGATGGAAAAAGCAATTAAATCTGGAGGAACAGATTATAATCAAGCTCAGGATTATGGCTGGATGTACCAAAAAACTTTTTTGGATGTCGATGGGCATCATTGGGAAGTTTTCTTTATGGATGAAAGTCAGATTCCTTCTAACATGTAATAATAAAGAACAAATCAAACAAAAAACAAATTACTAAAAAACGATTAAAAATGATAACAATTAAAAACACCGTTAATGCATCTCTTGACAAAGTTTGGAACTTTTGGAATACTCCAGAACATATTACAAAATGGAGCTTTGCTTCTCCTGACTGGCACACACCTTATGCAGAAGCCGATGTAAGAGAAGGGGGAAGATTCAAATCGACTATGGCTGCAAAAGACGGAAGTATGAGTTTTGATTTCGAAGGCGAATTTACTTTAGTAAAACCAAACCAAGCCCTTTCGTATGTTATGGGAGATGGCAGAAAAGTTGAAATTACTTTTGCAGAAACAGCAGATGGTGTTGAAATCATTGAAAGTTTTGACCCAGAAACACAAAACCCAGAAGAAATGCAGCGCGCTGGATGGCAGGCAATTTTGGATAATTTTAAAAGTTACATAGAAGCGAATTAAGGTTCAAAGTAACAAAGGTTCAAAGTAACAAAGGTTCACAGATTACAAACTTAATTTAGCTTAGATTACTTATATGGTTTAAAAAAGAAGAAATAAATATCTAACCCAACAAAAAAAAACAAAAAATGACAAAACAAATATGGTTGAATCTTCCTGTAAAGGATGTGGCAAAAGCGAAAGACTTTTTCTGGAAAATTGGTTTTTCGTTTAATGAACAGCATGATACGCCAAGTTCGACGTGCATGGTTGTAGGTGAAGGACATTTTGTAATAATGCTTTTTGAAGAAATGCTTTTTTCAAGTTTTTCAAAGAACAGCATTACTGATACGAATTCAAGTTCGGAAGTCTTGATTTCGATTGATGCAGAAAGTAGGGAAGAAGTTGATGAATTAGCTGAAAAAGTCAAAGAAGCTGGCGGAGATGTTTTTGCTCCTCCTGCCGAAAGCCAAGGTTGGATGTACGGCTGTGGTTTTGCCGATTTGGACGGTCATCGTTGGAATGTTTTATTTATGGATTTTAGTAAATTACCAGATTAAGATGGAAAAATTAATGTTTGATATTGAGATAAAGGCTTCTAAAGAAAAGATTTGGAAAGTCTTATGGGATGATGAAACCTACAGAAAATGGACAAGCGTTTTTGCCGAAGGAAGTTATGCCGAATCGACTTGGAATGAAGGGGACAAAATTTATTTTTTAGGACCTGGCGGAGCAGATGGAATGAATAGTTTGATTGAGACCAAAATTCCGAATGAATATATGGCTTTTAAACATCTTGGCGAAATCAAAGATCATAAAGAAGTGCCACCAAATGCGGAAACTGAAAAATGGAGAGGTGCAATGGAAACTTACAAGCTAACTCAAAAAGGTGATGCTGTAGATCTTCATGTTGAGGTAGACGTAATCGAAAAACATATTGATTACTTCAAAGATGCCTTTCCAAAAGCCATAGAATTGATTAAAGAATTGTCTGAGAAGTAAGGCTAGAAGAAAGATAGTAGAAGAAAGATAATAGAATAAAGAGAATTTACAATTTACAATTGATAATTAACAATTAAAAAGAAATATCATGGCAACAGCAGTAAATCCATATTTAATGTTTAACGGAACTTGCGAAGCAGCATTTCTGTTTTATAAATCAGTTTTTGGAGGAGATTTTCCGTATATCGGAAAATTTAAAGATGCTCCAGCAGAAGAAGGCGAAGTCCTTTCTGAAGAAGCTCAGAATAGAATTATGCACGTATCTCTTCCAATCGGAAGCAGTATTTTAATGGGAAGCGACACGCACCCACGATACGGAGATGTCGGTTTTGGCGATAACTTTTCTGTTTCTGTTAACGCAGAAAGCAGAGAAGAGGCAGATAAAATCTTTAACGGACTCTCAGCGGGAGGAAAAGTAGAAATGCCGATGAATGACACTTTCTGGGGATCTTATTTTGGAATGTTTAAAGACAAATTCGGCATCAACTGGATGGTGAGTTTTGACAAAAATGAAGGCATGAAATAACATAAAAGTTACGTTATTTTAATAATAAAACAGAAATGTTAAATTACTTTGAAAAGCACATGAAAATGTGCTTTTTCTATTCAAAAAAACAAGGATTATTCTTTTTTATCAACGAGAGATTGCCGATTTTTGTCGCTTCATAATCAAGAAAGAAAAATGGCAGCAGAAGACAAAGAAATAATTTTATTAAAAGTTTCTGGACACGATAAAATTGGGGTTACAGCAGGATTAACAGCTGTATTGGCAGCATACGACGCTAATATTTTAGATATCGGACAAGCTGATATTCATGACACGCTTTCTTTAGGAATTTTGTTTGAAATTGCTGCAGGTTCTTCTTCAGCGCCAGTTTTAAAAGATCTTTTGTTTAAAGCATACGAATTGGAAATCAAAGTAAAATTTATTCCGATTTCTATTGAAGATTACGAAACGTGGGTAAAATCGCAATCTAAACAACGTTATATCATCAATATTTTGGGCGAAAAACTGGCGGCTTCACAATTGTCTGCAGTGACTCAAATATTGTCAGATCAAAATTTAAATATCGATTCTATTATCCGATTAACAGGAAGAACTTCTGTGGTTGAAAAAGAAGAATATCCGCGTTCTTGTATTCAGTTATCTGTAACGGGAGAAATTGTAAACAAGATCATCATGACTGCCAGTTTTATGGAAATCTCTAGAACGCTCAACGTTGATATCTCTTTCCAAGAAGATAATATTTACAGAAGAAACCGCCGCTTGGTTTGCTTCGATATGGATTCGACTTTAATTCAAACCGAAGTAATCGATGAATTGGCAGAATTGAATGGAGTAGGAGATCAAGTAAGAGCTATTACAGAATCGGCTATGAACGGTGAAATTGATTTCAACGAAAGTTTCAAAAAGCGTATGGCTCTTTTAGAAGGTTTGAGTGAAGAAGTTTTGCAAAACGTTGCTATTAATCTGCCAATAACACAGGGAGCGCATCGTTTGATGAAAGCCTTAAAATACTACGGTTATAAAACAGCAATTCTTTCAGGAGGATTTACCTATTTTGGAGAATATCTTCAAAAAGAATTAGGAATAGACTATGTTCACGCCAATCAATTAGAAATAAAAGATGGTAAACTGACAGGTAAATATATCGGCGATATTGTAGACGGCCAGAAAAAAGCGGAACATCTAAAAGCAATCGCCGAAAAAGAAGGAATTCATATTAATCAGACAATCGCGGTCGGAGATGGAGCAAACGATTTGCCAATGCTAAACTTAGCAGGTCTAGGGATTGCTTTCCACGCTAAACCAAAAGTAAAAGAAAGTGCTTCAACTTCGATCTCAAGTTTAGGTCTTGACGGTGTTTTATACTTATTAGGATATCACGATAGATATATCGATATGATGTAATTTACAATCTGTCACCCTGGGCGAAGTCGAAGGGCTTTCATCCAGAAGAGGCTTCGACTCCGCTCAGCCTGACAAGTAAATTCACCCATTTTTTGTTATCCCGAGGAACGAGGGATCTCCGCAAGTAGCTCGACAATCAAAATAAAAAACAAACCTCAGTCTTTACAATAAAAGGCTGAGGTTTTTTTATAGGGCATGTCCCTGCGGGTCGGGCTATCCGTTCCAATCTTTTTGTTTTTAAAGAAAAAACAAAAAGGATTTCCACTTCTATCCCTCATGCGGGTTTAGTGGGATTATTGGTTTTAAATTATATCAAAAGTAAAATTAACTTTAGTTTTAACGTGATATCCTTCATGCTCTCCACAAAGCCATTTTGGAGATTTCAGAAGCACATTTTTAAAGTCTTGTTTTGTTTTATTTTCAATATTGCTATTAAAAGCAACATCATTTATTGAGCCATCCATTTCAATAATAAAATTTATAGAAATTAGACCTTTAAAATTTTTTCCTGTTTTCGTCTTTTTGAAGTTCTCTAAAATATAGGTAGTAAATTTATCTTTGCCACCAGTAAATTCGGGTTTTACTTGAACTGTTTCAAAATCATAAAGTTTTCGTTGAATAGGGCTTAATGGTTGAGTCTCCTGTGAAGTTGATTTTTGAGCAAAAAAGATAAAAAATAAAAAGAATACTAGTTTTTTTGTCATGAAGAATAATGTTTTTACTTTCTAGATTCCAGTTCTCGTTTCATTTCCTTTAAATTCTTCAGATTCAAAAAAAGAATTGGCAACAAAGCAACAGGAATAACATTCATTGCGCTAAAGCCTTTCATAAAAACGATGAATACATTAAGAATGAACAGCATAAAAAGTACAACGCAAAAAATGGTATTTACGGTTTTTAATGTCTTCTGATTTTTAATCAGTTCTTCAGTGGTCATTTCGCTGAATTTTGTGTCTTTCATTTTATATTGTTTTTAGCACATTTCTTTCAATTGTTCCAAATAATCTCTCTGATTCGAAAGTCTCGGAATCTTATGCTGACCGCCAAGTTTATCTCTTTCTTTCAACCAATCATAAAAAAGATTCTCGCGGGCAACATTAATAACCAAAGGATTTAAAGTCATATTGTTGTAGCGTTTTGCTTCGTAGTCAGAATTTAGGGTCTGTAGAGTCTCGTCTAGAACTTTTTGGAAAAGACCAACATCGGCAGGATGTTTCTTAAATTCGATCATCCATTCGTGAGCGCCTTTTTCTTTATCATGCATAAAAATAGGAGCAACTGTATAATCGATAACTTCAGTTTGTGTTACCTGACAAGCTTTTGCAATCGCTTGATCGGTATTTTCGACCATTAACTCTTCTCCAAAAACATTAATATGATGTTTGGTTCTACCCGTTACTCTAATTCTATACGGATTTAAAGAAGTAAAACGAACCGTGTCGCCAATTAAATAACGCCACAAGCCAGAGTTTGTAGTAATAACGATGGCGTAATTTTTATTTAATTCAACATCAGCCAAGCGAACTACCTTTTGGTTTGGAGTTCCAAAAGTATCCATCGGAATAAATTCATAGAAAATTCCGTAATCCAGCATCAATAATAAATCACTCGAATTATTCAAATCCTGAATCGCAAAAAAGCCTTCAGAAGCATTGTATATTTCGTAATATCTAAAATCTTTGCTAGGCAAAAGTTTTTTATATTGTTCTCTATAAGGAGAAAAACTTACGCCTCCATGAAAGTAAACTTCAAGATTTGGCCAAAGCTCTAACAAACTTTGTTTCCCTGTGTTTTCAAGAACTTTATTCATTAAAACCAACATCCAAGATGGAACTCCTGCAAAACTGGTTACATTTTCATTTTTAGTTTCGTTGATAATGGCGGCAATTTTCGTTTCCCATTCGCTCATTAGCGAAGTTTTGCTACTTGGCGTACTGCTGAATTCAGCCCAAATAGGCATGTTTTCAATTAAAATTGCCGATAAATCTCCAAAGAAAGTATTGTTGTTTTCATAGATCTGAGAACTTCCGCCCAAGCGAAGACTTTTTCCTAAAAACAATTCAGAATCTTCATTGTTATTTAAATAAAGACATAAAAGATCTTTACTGCCTTTATAGTGGCAATCTTCTAAAGCTTCGTTACTTACAGGAATAAATTTACTCTTGGCATTTGTAGTCCCGCTTGATTTAGCAAACCATTTAATTGGACTTTCCCAAAAAACATTTTGTTCTCCCAAACGAGTACGTTCGATTAGCGGTTGTAATTCTTCATAAGTTGCAATTGGAACTCGTTCTGCAAAAGTCTGATAAGAGTTAATACTCGAAAACTCATATTTTTTTCCAATAACTGTATTTTCAGATGCCGTCAATAAGTTGTGCAATAATTCTTCCTGAACTTCATTCGGGTATTTTAAAAAAAGTTCTATTTGGTGAATCCTTTGTTTGAGGACCCAAGATGCAAACGAATTGATAATAGATAAAGGCATGAATCTGTTTTTTAGTTAACTGATTTTAGGTTTTAAATCTCACAATCTTTGTAAAACAAAAAACATAAAATTTGAATATCGAGAGACAAATAGTAACTTTGTCTTCATATCAAAAATAGTATTTTTTTGTAAAAAACAATTCTATTTGAAGTAAAGATTCTACCTAATAAGTCGAATTTTAACACAAAAAACTTTAAATCTTTTGATAATCTAATTCAGCAATTATAAATAAAAATACGAATGCAATATCAAGGCGTACTGACAAAAATGCAAACTGAACTTGGAAGTCCAATTCAGTATTATCTGGTTTTCGAAGATAGTTTCTTAAACGTGAATCAATTACTAGATAAAGAAATTGAAATCAATTTTGTAGGCTGTCAATGCTTGAATTGCGGTAAAAAGAAAAAAATATACCGACAAGGTTTTTGTTATGAGTGCTTTTATTCTAGTCCAGCTGTTGGAGATTGGATTATGAGGCCAGAATTGAGTACGGCGCATTTAGGAATTGCAGATAGAGATTTAGAATATGAATCTAAAGTTCAGCTACAGCCGCACATTGTATATTTGGCTTCGGCGTGCGAAATAAAAGTCGGTGTTACCCGTAAAACTCAGGTTCCAACACGATGGATCGATCAAGGCGCATCTCAAGCGATTGCAATTGTCGAAGTTCCAAACCGTTATCTGGCAGGAATAACAGAGGTAGCATTAAAAGATCATTACACAGATAAAACAAATTGGAGAAAAATGCTTCAAAATTCTGTTGAAACTTTTGACCTGATTGCAGAAAAAGCCAAAATAGAAAGTTTAATTCCTAATGAAGTTAGAGAGTATTTTTATGCTCAAAAAAATGATGTGTACGAGCTTCAATATCCTGTTTTAAGTTATCCTGCAAAAGTGAATAGTTTAAACTTAGATAAAACGCCTTCTTTTAGCGGAAAATTAACTGGAATTAAAGGCCAGTATTTGTTATTTGAAGGAGGAACAGTATTTAATATACGTGGTTCCGAAGGTTATGTTGTTACAATAGACGTCTAGATTTATTGGGAATTCGTCGATGGTTTTTGTGTAACTATCTATTAGTTTGTTAATTACGTAATAATTTATTGTAATTTTATATCAATTCCAAAGACAAAAAGATGTAAATATTAGTACATTTGATTACAATTTTGTAACAAATGCTTATTGGAAGAATTTACTTTTAGAAAATAAAAGGAGATAGATTTGACTCTGTCGCTAGTTCTAAAATTTATAATTTATAATTTATTCCATAAAATGAGTATTTTAAGCAAAATAAATGTACACAGACGTAGCATAATGCGCAATCTGACTAAGAATGTTGGTAAACTCAATATGCAGAACGATTTTATTTTGGTCGACAAAAGCGAAATCAAAAGAGTTCTCATTTGTAGGCCAAATGGAAGGTTAGGAAATCTTTTATTGATTACGCCACTTGTTCAGGAAGTGTCTGAAATGTTTCCAAATTGTAAAATTGATTTATTTGTAAAAGGCACATTGGCTCCGATTATTTTTGAGGAATACGATAGAGTCGACAAAATAATTCATTTGCCCAAAAAACCATTTAAAAGTTTGGTGGAATACTCAAAGGTTTGGATTTCATTAAAAAAAGCACAATATGATTTAGCTATAAATGTAGATCAAAACTCATCTTCTGGCCGATTGGCGGTTCAATTTTCAAATGCAAAATACAAGTTTTTTGGAGATTCTAGTGAAGAATCAGCGGGACAAAAAAAGGATTTTGAGCACATTGCAAAATACCCAGTCTATAATTTCCGAAATTATTTATCAAAACTTAGATTACGCACCAACAGCAATAAAATAATTGCTCCCTTAGATCTTAAGTTATCTGCTTCCGAAATTGCAGAAGGCAAAAAAATATTAAAAGAACTGACAAATAACGATAAAAAAACGATTTGCATTTTTACTTACGCAACAGGAACAAAATGCTTATCAGAAGAGTGGTGGGAAAAATTTTATTCTCAGCTTACTGTAGAATATAAAGATTATAACATTATTGAAATTCTGCCTGTAGAAAATGTATCCCAAATCGGATTTAAAGCGCCAACATTTTATAGTAAAGATATTCGCGAGATTGGATCTGTTATTGCAAATGCGGAATTGTTTATTGGTGCCGACAGCGGAATTATGCATTTATCGAGTGCGGCGCATACGCCAACTATTGGATTGTTTTCTGTTTCTAATCTGAAAAAATATGAACCTTATGATAATTGCAGTGTCGGAATAGATGTAAATCTCTACACAAAAAAACAATACAAAAAAACGATAAATTCAATTTTGAATAACGGTAGATTGAATGGTTTGTCTAAAGCAATATAAAAACAAAAAATCCTGTTCGAAAGAACAGGATTTTTTGTTTTTAAGATTCTAAGGTGCTGAGGTTCTAGGTTTTTTAGCTTTGAGAAACTTAGAAACTTAGCATCTTAGGACCTTAGTCCCTTTTATCACGGATTCTTTTTCTTAAATAATCCGTTTAATAAATCACTTGCTTTTTTAGTTACTTCTTGAGTTTTCTGCTCTTTTTCAGTTTTAGCAGCCTGAGTTGTATCTTTAGCTTTAGTATTTTTGTTTATTAGATCAGTAAGTGCAGAAGTTCCTTTTTGAGTCAGCTTTTCTTTTTGCTGATTTACCAATTGTGTCGTTAAATTGTTCACAGCAGTTTTCATATCGGTACTGATTTTAGGATTTGAAAAATTCCCAGTCAAAGAAGCATTGATTGGAATATTATCCAGTTTTGCAGCATCTGCAGGAGACATTTTTGCAATTAAATTATTAGCCTCAGCTCCTAAGTATTTGGCTGGAACGTCAAATTTTAGATTGTAATTCATCGTTTGATCGAAACCATGAGTTCCTCCAACAGTTACTTTAATATCTTGGTATTTAATATCAAAAGGCTTAACATTTACTTTTCCGTTATCGAAAGTTAATGCCGCTTTGATATCATTTAGGTTTACTTTATTTAAATCGATGAACTTAACATTTGAACTTAATGCTGTAAGCAAAGTAGAATTTTTTGAATTTACTGTAGTAGATAGTAATTGGCCAATTAAATCTCCTGAAATTGATTTAAGGTCTGGAGTCAATTCTTTTGCATCCAAATTACCATTTAACTTGATAGTCGAATTTAGTTTTCCGTTAATGATTCCGGCAATAGGCGCAATCTTTTTCATCATTTCCAATTGCGTAAAAGTCTGTGCAATATCAACTTGATTAAAGCCTAAGTTCATATCAAAAGTTGGCACTTTTTCTTTTGTAGAAACAGCTCCATTAAGACCAATCTGTCCTCCGAAAATATTTGTTTTAAAGTTTTCAAGAGTTGCTTTTTCATCTTTAATAAGCAATTTTCCAGAAACGTCTTTTAGTTTCAGATTGTCATATAAAACCGTTGTTGCTTTTGCATTTAGTGTACAATTCAAGAAAGCAGGTATCTTCATTGCATCAGCAGGTTTTGCTGGAGTTTTGCTTTCTTCTTTTGCAGGTTCGCCAGCAGTCATGAAATCATCAACAGCCAATTGGTTTGAGCTCATATTGAAGTTTCCTTTCAATTCTTGTTTCTTAAACATAAAACCATAGAAATTCTCTAAAACACCGTTAATGCTGATATCACTTTTTCCGGTCGTAGCATCAAACTGTTTTAAATTTATTCTGCTTGGATTAAATTCAACCATCGCTGTACTGATGTTCATCGACTTATTGTTTTCGTCAGTATACTTAAATCCTGATAAACTCATAGTTCCAGCATTTTTGATGTTTTGGTATTGGCTTTTTTCTACAGAAGCCATATCAAAATTAGTGGTAACGTCTGCTTTTAAAATACCTGCCAAAGGTTTATCCATTTTAATTGGATACGCTTTTGATAGATTAGCTAGGTTGATTGTCCCTTTTAAAGCTGCGTCAACAATTGGATTTACAGTTATGTTTTTAATATTAGCTTTAGCGTTAAAAACATCCTGATCAATTCTAAAAGATAACTTATCTAGGTTCACATAAGTATCATTTAAAATTCCTGTCTCATTAATGATTTTCGTATCAATTACAATATTTTGAACCGATTTCGGAAGGTTTGGATATTGGAAAGAAGCGTTGTTTGATGCAATTTCGATGTTGAATTTTGGAACTGTTGTATCGGTAAGTTCTCCTTTTGCAAAACCATTTACGGTAAAATCTCCAGTAGTTTTTACGCCATCTAAACCAGCAGCATAAGCCGAAGGAATTAATCCCAAGAAATTGGTAAAAGATGAAGTAGGGGTTTTAAACTTTAAATCGTAAATCTGAGCTTTCTCTGCCATTTGAATGAATCCATCAAATTCTAATGGCAATTGATTAATTAGAGCTTTGTTTTCTTTGAAAGTATATTTGCTCTTTTCTAAATCAATTCCAAGAACTGCATCTAGCGTTAGTTTCACATTTTTCATGTAATTAATTTTATCCATGTCCAATGAAACTTTTGCTGTAGACTTTGTAGTTAAATCAAGTTTTAAATTGGTAAAATCTCCAGTTCCTTCGTGGTTTAAACTGTCAATTACCATTTTAATTTTGGAACCTTGATCGATGTATCTAAAAGTAAAATTCTCAATTTTATAGTTTTGAATTTTCAATGCAAGAGGTTTGCTTGCTTCGTCTTTGGTATTTTCTTCTTTTTTGTCTTTTAGAGCAATATCAAAGTTTCCGACACCATCTTTATTGAAAATAATGTTTACTAAACCGTTAGTAGAACTAATTCCCTGAATACTTAAAGGCTCTTCTTTTCCTTTGAAAAGCTCTTTAATACTCATTTTTAAATTCAATTCTCCCAGCGAAACCAAAGTATCGCCTTCAAAAGGAGCTTTGTTAATGATGACTAATTTTTCGATTCCAACTGTTGCATTTGGAAAATTCTTAAATAAACTTAAATCGGCATCTGTAAAACTTACTTTGGCATCAACACTTTCGTTAATGGCTTCGACGATTTTGGACTTAATCTGGTCTTTAAATAAAAACGGAATGGCAAATAATGCAGCAACAAATACCACAAGAACTATGGCACTTATTTTTAAAACTTTTTTTAGCATATAAATAGATTTGAGGGTTTACATTTTAAAATCGACTCCTGCAAAAATAGTTTTTTTTACTAGAGTTTAAAGATAAAGTTTTCTTAATTATGTAAGAAATTTATTAAAATTGTTAAATAAAAAAATCCGTTGAGAACTATTTTCAAAACGGATTTTTTAGGGTGTTTATTTTATTATTTCTGAATAAATGAAACTATTTTTTCAATTAAGACTTCAGACATAGGAAGTGTTTCATTATTATAGCTAGCCATATTATCTTCCTGATTGGCATCAACAATTTTCATAACATGGTTCATTTTGTCAATAATCTGCAAGTCTGCATTTTTATTGGCTTGCTTTAAATTTTCTGCATCTTTTACAGCAATCTGAATATCATTATTCCCCTGTACTATTAAAACAGGAATGGTAAGCTTTTGTATTTCGGTCTGTGGATTGTATTTAAACCAAGAAATTAAATAAGGTTGAATACTTGGTCTGAAAAGCGAATTTAGCATTGGGTCTACTTTTTTTACCTCAAATCCGTTTTTTAAACTATCTATAATTGGATAAGTCATATCATTGAGTTGTTTCATTGATCTGGCACCAATTTGCGTTTTTAATATCTGATCTGCCGGTTCGCCCGCTCCTGCAATCGAAATAAATTTATCTGCTTTTCCACTAGCAACCATTCCAATCAAAGAACCTTCGCTGTGACCAATTATAATTATTTTAGAAAAACGTTTATCCTGTTTTAAGTAATTGATCCAGCTTTTAGCATCTTGAATATAATTTTCAAAAACCAAACTGCTTTCAGATCCTCCAGCAGCTTTACTTTCTCCAATTGCCCTTTTATCGTAACGTAAAGATGCAATTCCGTTTTTTGCCAGAGCTTCTGCCAGCATTTTTAACGAATTGTTTTTCATCATCGGATTATTTCCGTTTCTGTCCGTTGGGCCAGAACCAGCAATAATTAAAGCAACTGGGAATTTTTTAGTCAAGTCGGGTGTTGTCAGCGTACCAAAAATCTGATCGTTATTTATTTTTAAAATCGCTGGTGTTTCCTTAAACGTGATTTCTTTTTTGGTTTGGGCGTTTAAGAAACTCCAAAACAAAACCGTTAGAAAAAGAATTACTTTATTCATCTTTTAATCCGAATTAATAAATATTGATTCCGTAAGGCAAAATTGCTTGTACTCCTTTTTGTTTTTGAAATTTCTTTACTTGTTCAATAAGAAGATAGTTTTCTTCTCCGATTTCTTCTTTAATGAAAGCTTCTTTTGATTTTGCAAAAGGAAGATTACCTAAAAGATCGTTTAAGGTTTTTTCGTATTCAGGATAATTTTGGGTACTGTAATTTTTTACTTTAGCGATTCTTGCCGCTTCAGCAATTGCATCATCCAATCCGCCTATTTTATCTACTAAACCAATTTTTAAAGCTTCGGTTCCAGACCAGACTCTTCCTTGTGCAATAGAGTCAACTTGTGCAAAAGTCATTTTACGACCTTCGGCAACATGGCTTACAAAGGTGTTGTAGATTTTTTCAACTCCTTCTAAAGTAAAGGCTTTAAATTTCTCATCGACAGGTAAAAATGGACTGTAATTTGCAGAATTTTCATGTGTTTTAACTTGCTCAGAATTGATTCCTAATTTATTAGCCAATGGACTAAAGTTTGGCAACATTCCGAAAACTCCAATAGATCCTGTAATGGTATTGTTTTCTGCAAAGATTTTATTGGCGTTGCAGGCAATATAATAACCACCAGAAGCAGCATAATTACCCATAGAAACTACAACTGGTTTAACTTTCTTTGTAATTTCGATTTCTCTCCAAATTAGATCAGAAGTTAGAGCACTTCCACCTGGGCTGTCAATTCTAAGGACGATTGCTTTAACATCTTCATTTTTTCTTGCTTCTTGCAAAGAGCGTCTCATTGAGCCTTCGCCAATAGTATTTACATCTCCCTCGCCACTTCCAATTTCGCCTTGAGCGTAAATAATAGCAATCTGATCTGTTGCAGTATTAGCTAAAGCCGTTGTTACGTGATTTTGAGTATAATCTGAGATTGAAATTTTGTTGTAATCTTCGTCTTTTTCTACTTTTAAAGCTTTTCTAATCGCATCATGATAAACATCTTCGTAAGCAACAATATCAACCAAATGCTGTTGTTTGGCCATTTCTGGGGTTCTTGCCAAAAGTCCGTTTGCAATTTCGTTTAGTTTAGGAAGAGGAATATTTCTGCTTTTTGAAATATCAGCTGAAACAGTTGCCCAAATAGAGTTCAAAAGTGCAGTGATTTGTTCTCTATTGGCATCACTCATTTTATTTTCTAAGAAAGGTTCAACGGCGCTTTTGTATTTTCCATGACGAATCACTTCCATGTGGATTCCAGATTTATCTTGAAAATCTTTGAAGAACATAATTTCAGAAGAAAGACCTTTAAAATCAAGATCTCCAGCAGGATTTAAATAAATTGTGTTGGCAACAGAATTTAAATAGTATTCTTTTTGCGAATAAGTGTTGGCATAAGCCCAGACAAATTTCCCAGATTTTTTAAAGCTTTCGAGAGCATTTCTTAAATCTTTATATTGAGCAAGACCAAGAGAAGATTCATCATTTAAGATTGAAATACCTTTAATATTATCGTCTGTTTTTGCGGCTTCAATTGCATTGATAACATCTGTCAAACCAATGCCTTTTTTGTCTGAAAAGACAGTTACCCAAGGGTCTTTGTATTTTCCTGCGTAGTCGTTTTTAATTTCTTTTAAATTCAATTCGATAACAGAATCTGATTTAACAGAAACACTGTCGTCTCCACCAAAAATGGCTCCGATAAAGATTACTCCAAAAAAGAAGAGCATAATAAATACAAAAATACCAATTACTGTGGCAATTACATTTCCTAAAAACTTCATGTGTATATTTTTTTAATAAGTAGCGAAAAAGGGCAAAATGTTACAAATTAGACATCTAAATTTATGATTGGATTTGAGACGTCGTTTCACAAATATATTGGTTAATTCTAAAATAGTTTTAGTTAATTTGCATTAATTATGAAATTACAGCATCAAGTCGTTTTATCGATAGGCAGCAACCAAGGCAGCAGACTAGAAAACATTCAGAAATGTATTGATTTGATACATCAAAATGTGGGGACTGTTATACAGGTTTCAAAACTTTACGAAACACCTGCTTGGGGATTTGAGAGTGATGCTTTTTATAATTGTGCGCTTCTTTTGCATACCTATTCATCTGCACAAAAAATATTGAATCAGATTTTAAAAGTCGAAAAAGAACTGGGAAGAATCCGCTTGAATCAAGAAGGATATCAGTCTAGAATTATTGATGTTGATTTGATTGCTTTTGACGCAGAAATAATTGATACAGAAAAACTTCAGGTTCCGCACCCATTAATGCAAAATAGAAATTTTGTTTTACTTCCAATGCAAGATTTAAAGTTAAATTGGAAACATCCGATTTTACAGAAAACAATTTCTGAACTAATCGCAATTACTCCAGATGATAGTGTATGTACAGTTGTTCAGGATTTGAAAAGTCCGATTAGCGGAATTCTAATAAATCACTTTAATTATGTTGCTTTTGAAGGGAATATAGGAGCAGGAAAAACCACTCTTGTGCATAAAATCGCAGAAGATTTTAATGGGAAAACAGTTTTAGAAAGATTCGCCGATAATCCGTTTCTTCCAAAGTTTTACAAAGATCAAAGCCGATATGCGTTTCCTTTAGAAATGTCTTTTTTAGCCGATCGCTATCAGCAGTTAGCCGATGATTTGGCGCAATTTGATTTATTTAAAGATTTTATAGTTGCAGATTATCATATTTTTAAATCGCTGATTTTCGCAAAAATAACGCTTGCTGAAGACGAATATCGTTTGTACAGAAATCTATTTGATATCATTTACAAAGAAATGCCAAAGCCAGATTTGTACATTTATCTCTATCAAAATACAGATCGTCTTCTTCAAAATATCAAAAAACGCGGACGGGTTTATGAACAGAATATTGAAGCTGCATATTTAGAAAAAATCAATAATGGTTATTTGGAATATATAAAGTCCCAGACCGATTTGAATGTTTTAATCATTGATGTTTCGGATCGTGATTTTGTGAAAAAACACGAAGACTACCTTTATATATTAAATGAAATAAAGAAAAAAACAGCTTCTTAATTTTAGATTATTCCGAGTTGTTTTCTAAGTTTTGCTGATAGTTTTTCTTGAACAAGGCGATAAGACTGCTGAATATATTTTTCCCATTCTGATTTTTTCATTCGATTAATATCATCAATTAAAACCCATTTATATTTGGCTACATAAGGTGCTGGTTTAAATCCGGGTTTATTGCTCATTTCTTCAAATTCTTCATCCAAAACTTTAAATGAAGCCGATGTAGGATTTTGGTCAAGTCCAACAGCACAATACATTTTCGTGCCTACTGAAAATACAAGATCGTGTTCCCATTTTATATCTTCGGTCGTTCCAGTCAGTTTTTGACAGATTTCTCGAATGGTTTCTATATTCATAATTATCTTTTTAATGTAAAATGTCCTCTTAAAACCGGCATTGAATCATCTACTTTTAAAGCATACCAATAATCAGATGCAGGAAGCGGAACTTGATTTAAAGTGCCATCCCAGCTCATTTTGAAACGGCTTAACTGCGCGACTAATTTTCCGTATCGATCAAAAATCGTAACTACAGCCTGAGGATAATTTTCCATTCCGGTTACTTCCCAGATGTCGTTGTATGTATCATTGTTAGGGGTAAAAAATGGAGGAAAAACCAATACAACAAATTGTTTTTCAGCTTCACCGCAGCGGTTTTTTTCTCGTGCATAAGCAGTTTGTAATCCGCCAGGGACATCGTAAAAAACAGTTGAATCTTGGTAGTAGACACCATCAACAGAATACTCAAAATAATCTTCTTCTTTTACAGGATAAATGATGACTCTTGTTCCTTCAACATCAACACGTGCAATTTGAGGAATCATATGTTCTTCAACCATAATTGTTTTTGTGCTAGAACAGCCTTCTGGACTTGTTATAAGTACAGTATATTTGCCTCCTTTGCTAACCGTAATTTGTTGTGTAGCTTCATTGGCATTTGACCATAAGTAACTCATTCCAGAAATTCCTGCGTCTAATGTAATAGACTTAAACTGGCACAAAGGCAAGGATTCATCTGTAACTGCTGGAGGCGTATTAATTACAATGTTTACAGGAGTTCTAGTTGGACTTATGCATCCATTATTTGATGCCTCGACATAGTAGGTTGTATTAGAAGAAATTATTGGAGTTGTAAAAGTTGCCCCCTGAAAAACAATTGTTTGATCTGTTGCCGAATTAAACCAGTTTATAGTTCCGATATTTGAAGTTGCTTTAATCGTTAAAGATCCAGGACCGCAATTAGTATAAGTTTCTTGTTCTGCAATAGGAATTGCAGGAATTGCATTGACAGTTGCTTTTACTGATTTTCGGTTGGACTCGCAGCCAGCATCAACATAATAAGTTGTTGTTGCAGTTATTGGTGACGTAGTATAAGCAGATCCTGTTGCCAATAAATTTCCTCCAACAGCGGCATCAAACCATCTAATTGTTGCTCCAGCAGTTGCAGTTGCATTAAAGGTAAAGCTTCCCGAATCGCAAACTGGAGTTGGATAAATAGCTGGAGTTACTACAGGAATAGTAATTTTAGTGCTCGCCGCAATTTGCAACGCAGGTTCTCCAGGCATTCCGCCATATTCGACAATATATCCTTTTGGCTGATAAGCATCTCCAGGTGTAAGTGATCCTGTATTTGATAAGTCATTCCAAGAACCTCTTATTCCAATGCCTGGCTGTGTAATGTGAGCATAATCTTCATCACCTTGTTGGTTAGGTTCTCCTGTGTTCCAAAAAGCATAATTTGGTGTTGAGCCATTTGCATTGCCATTCCAAAAAATAGTTCCGGTTTCTGGGCCTGTAACCCATTTCCAAATACCTTCAGTTTCAGCATCGCTACCTCCAATCCATCCAGTTCCAGAAGCTTGCTCACCGATTAATTTTGCTTCATCAGCAGATAATATAGTAGCTAAGTATCCTTGGAGGCCATAATAGGAGCGGGTTGCCGCTGCATCTTTCGCTGTTGTCCATGTTATTCCGATACTTGGAACATATTCGTAATAATGCTGTGTAGATGGCAAATAATTTGCTTTACCCATTGTTATAGAAAATGTCCTGATTCCAGAAGCTGTTGCAGAAGAATTTGTAAAGACAACATCTTTAATAGCAGGAACAAATTCAGAATATAAAACATCAGTTCCTGTTGGGCTAGATAATGTAAGTTTTCCAGCTGTAGCATCCCAACTTGTAGTAATAGTTGGGTGTAAAGTTGGATTTAAAAGTTCTAGTTTATCAAAACCACTTGAATATCCTGAAGAAATTTGAATATAAATAGCTTCGGTTCCTGTTTCTGAGAGATCATGATCAATTCTAAAGTCGGTTACAATGTTAATTGATGTCTGTGGACAATAAAATTGGTCCCCCTGCGCAATAAGTTTTGGAGGATCAATTACGAAACTACTTTTCTTTTGTATTTTTGAATGTATGCTAGGTTTTGAGAAGTGTGTATTCTTTTTGTTAAAAGTTTTTATGTTTTCATTTGCATTAGAAAAATTAAAACTTAAAACGGAAAATAAAAAAGAAAAGAGTGCTAATTTGATATTCTTCATTCGCTAAAAATATCAATTAATTGAGAATAAAAAAATAAATTTTTATTCAGGCCAGTTTATTTTTTGAAATAAATCCCAAACCACAATTCCAGCGCTTACAGAAATATTAAGAGAGTGTTTTGTTCCCAGCTGAGGAATTTCAATGCATCCGTCACAGATTGCAACAGCTTCTTGTGAAACGCCATAAACTTCATTTCCAAAAACCAAAGCATATTTCTGGTTCTTTTCAATTTTGAAATCTTGAAGAAAAATCGCACTTTCAACTTGCTCAATAGCCATAGTCAAAACATTTTCTTTTTTTAGATTTTCAATCACTTCCAAAACATTCTCATGATGTTCCCAAGCAACAGTTTCGGTTGCGCCAAGAGCGGTTTTATGAATTTCTTTGTTTGGAGGAGTTGCAGTAATACCGCATAAAATTATTTTTTCGATCAAAAACGCATCAGCTGTTCTAAAAACAGAACCAATATTATGAAGACTTCGAATATCGTCTAAAACTAATATTAAAGGAGTTTTCTCCGATTTTTTAAAATCTTCAATAGATTTACGGTCTAGTTCGCTATTTTCGAGTTTTCTCATTGTTTTTGAATTGTAGTCATAAAAAAAGCTTCCAAAGATAAGGAAGCTTTTTCATTATTTTAAATGTTTTTCAGATTAGCTTTTTACTGGATCTGGTAAAACAGTACCTTTAATAGTAAGGATTTTTGTTGGTTGTCCTTCTGCATTAGAAGTAACAGTTACCGTTTTTGTAAAAGCACCAACTCTGTCAGTAGCATATTTTACACCAATAATACCTTTAGCCCCTGGAGCGATTGGTTCTTTTGGAGTAGTTGGAACAGTACATCCGCAAGATCCTGTAGTGTTAGTAATGATTAATGGTTTAGTTCCATTGTTAACAAAAACAAATTCACGTTTTCCATCAGCATTGTGAGCGATAGTTCCGTAGTCAATAGTTTCAGTTTCGAAAAGCATTCCTGCTCCTTCAACTTTAGCAACTTTAGTAGCTTTAGCTTTTTTAGTTGTTTGTGCATTTGTAGCCGTGATACCAGCAACAGCCAACATAGCGAATAAAATTATTTTTTTCATCTTTAAGGGTCTTTTTTTAAATGATAAACAAAGCTATGTAAAAAACTTAAATCAGGAACTAAAAAAATCTTAAAATATTTTAATTTTTGAAGCTTTCAATATTCTTTCAAAAAATCATAAATTCGCTGTCTTAATTTTTTCATTTAAAATATAATAATTTGGCAGCTAAAGAGAAAGTGGTGAAAGAAACACCTTTAATGAAACAGTACAACGAAATCAAGGCTAAATATCCTGATGCATGTCTGCTTTTCAGAGTAGGAGATTTTTATGAAACCTTTGGAGAAGACGCCATTAGAGCTTCTAAAATTTTAGGAATAACATTAACTAAAAGAGGAGCAGGGTCTGATACTGAGACAGCGCTGGCTGGGTTTCCGCATCATTCTGTAAATACTTATTTGCCAAAACTGGTAAAAGCTGGACTTCGTGTAGCGATCTGCGATCAGCTGGAAGATCCAAAAATGACAAAGACCATTGTAAAAAGAGGTGTAACGGAGCTAGTAACACCAGGAGTTTCTTTGAATGATGAAGTTTTACAGTCAAAATCCAACAACTTCTTAGCATCTGTTTATTTTGCTAATAAAAATATCGGAATTTCATTTTTAGATGTTTCTACAGGAGAGTTTTTGACGGCTCAGGGAAATGCAGAATACATCGATAAATTATTGCAGAACTTTAATCCAAGTGAGGTTTTAGTTCCAAAGAATAATAAAAATGATTTCAAAACTGCTTTTGGAGAAGATTTTCATAGTTTTTACTTAGAAGATTGGATCTATAAAGAAGATTATGCTTTAGAAACCCTGACAAAGCATTTTCATACCAATTCCCTAAAAGGATTTGGTATTGAAGAATTAAAAGAAGGAATTATCGCTTCTGGGGCAATTTTATACTATTTATCAGAAACACAGCACAATCGTGTGCAGCATATTACGGCGATTCAGCGTATTGCAGAAGATGCATATGTTTGGATGGATCGCTTTACGATTAGAAATTTAGAATTGTATCACAGCTATAATCCGAACGCAGTTACGCTTTTGGATGTTGTCGATAAAACGCTTTCTCCAATGGGAGGACGTTTATTGAAAAGATGGCTTGCGTTGCCTCTTAAAGATGCGAACAAAGTAAAAAGCCGTCATGAAGTTGTAGCGTATTTGAAATCAAATCCTGAAATTCTGCATAATATTCAATATCAGATTAAACAGATTTCAGATTTAGAACGTTTAATTTCTAAAATTGCCGCAGGAAAAGTTTCGCCAAGAGAAATAGTGTATTTAAAGGAATCTTTGGATGCCATTATTCCAATTAAAACTCTTGCATTGGAAAGTCCACAGGAAGCTGTGAAAGTAATCGGAGATAGTTTGCATGCTTGTGATTTGCTTCGCGAAAAAATCAAAACTACCTTAAATCAAGATGCTCCTGTTGCCATTTCAAAAGGAAATGCTATTGCGAGTGGGATTAATGAAGAACTGGATGAACTTCGCGCGATTTCAACTTCTGGAAAAGAATTTTTAGAAGGAATTGAGAAAAGGGAATCTGAAAGAACAGGAATTTCTTCACTGAAAATTTCTTTTAATAATGTTTTTGGATATTATATTGAAGTTAGAAATACCCATAAAGATAAAGTTCCGGAAGAATGGATTCGTAAACAGACTTTGGTAAATGCAGAGCGTTATATTACTGAAGAATTGAAAGAGTACGAAACTAAAATTTTAGGAGCGGAAGAGAAAATATATAAAATAGAAAGCGAGCTTTTTGAGCAATTAGTAGCTTGGATTTCTACTTACATCAAACCTGTTCAAATGAATGCGTATTTGGTTGCGCAGCTAGATTGTTTATGTTCGTTTACACAAATGGCTGTAGAAAATCAATATGTACAGCCTGAAATCGATGAGACTTTTGAATTGGATATCAAAAACGGAAGACACCCTGTAATCGAAAAGCAATTGCCTGTCGGTACGCCATACATTGCCAATGATGTTTTCTTAGATAGAGAAACGCAACAGATTATCATGATTACCGGACCTAACATGTCAGGTAAGTCGGCTATTTTGAGGCAAACTGCTCTAATTGTGCTTCTGGCTCAAATGGGAAGTTTTGTTCCTGCTGATAGTGTTAGAATGGGAATTGTAGATAAGATTTTTACTAGAGTAGGAGCTTCAGATAATATTTCGATGGGTGAATCTACTTTTATGGTAGAAATGAATGAGACAGCTTCAATTTTGAATAACCTATCAGATAGAAGTTTGGTACTGCTGGATGAGATTGGAAGAGGAACAAGTACTTACGATGGAATCTCGATTGCTTGGGCAATTGCGGAATTCTTGCACGAACATCCAGGAAGAGCAAAAACACTTTTTGCAACGCATTATCATGAGCTGAATGAAATGACGGAATCGATGCCGAGAATTCAGAATTTCAATGTCGCTGTAAAAGAATTAAAAGACACAGTTCTTTTTGTTAGAAAGCTGGTAAAAGGAGGAAGCGCGCATAGTTTTGGAATTCACGTGGCAAAAATGGCCGGAATGCCTCAGCTGGTTATTTCGAAAGCTCAAAAGCTTTTAAAGAAATTAGAAAAGAATCATTCAAGCGATGCTTTAAACGGAATAAAATCGGCAAATGAAGAAATGCAGATGAGTTTCTTTAATCTTGATGATCCTTTGCTGGAGGAAATAAAAGAAGAGATTCTGAATCTCGATATTAATGCAATTACACCAGTAGAAGCGTTGATGAAACTGAATGAGATCAAAAGAATGCTGGTTAAAAAATAAAATCCAAAATTTTTTCAAATTTAAACTTTAGGTTATCAGAACGTTATAAAATAAGTGGATTTTTTTTTGAAAAAACGCTTGTGTAATTGAATAAATGTCCTAAATTTGCACTCGCAATACGAAACAAAACAAGTGTTGCAGTTCTTAATAAATTTGAAAATGCGAAAATAGCTCAGTTGGTAGAGCGCGACCTTGCCAAGGTCGAGGTCGCGGGTTCGAGCCCCGTTTTTCGCTCAAAACCATACAATGCTCGGATGGTGAAATTGGTAGACACGCTGGACTTAAAATCCAGTGAACAGCAATGTTCGTGCGGGTTCAAGTCCCGCTCTGAGTACTAAA
>NZ_JBEWQE010000022.1:0-89038 GCF_040538975.1 Flavobacterium sp. UW10123 | reverse complement strand
TAGTTCCAAATAATCCTCCCAAATCTGCACATCTGAAATTTTGCAATTGTTTTTAATGACCGTTTTGACTGCCTGCCAATTGCGTTTTATGTTTTGGCGTGATGCGCCGAGATAGTACTGCAAAAGGTTCAGCTGACGGGATTTCAATAGGGTTTCTGCAATGGAGTCGGACAACAGCGATGCAAAGAGCAGGTGGGGTGCAATGTCATAAACTGATGATTTAAAACCGTTGCGTTTTAAGATTGGAAGCACTTTAATTTTCGGATAGACCTTGAAAGGATTGATATAGAACTTGGCATTTCGGGTGAAATCTTTTGGCTTTATTTCGAGCGGGGAGTAGAATTTCCATGCATCGACGGTGCTTGAAAATACATTGGTAGAGAGCGCAAGGGTGCGCACGTCGCCTTTGGGACTTATCCAATGCTGCATGACCTCTTTGTGGAAATAGGTCGGGGCGAGATTCTTTTTCATGTGTTTGTGGGCAATTACTATTCGCACAACCTGAAAATCCGCACAAGTGTGGACAACGGCAAAGTATTCTGTCTCCTTGAAATGCACCTGATTATAAGGCATCATTTTGAGCTTCCCCTTGCAGGCAGGACAGGCAGTGAACTTGGCGCAGGTGTCTGCGCAGGCAGGTTTCCAGACGTGTGTGCATTCCAAACAGTAGAACTTGGAGCGGGAAAGTACGCCCCATTTCAGAAAAATGTTTCTCTCCGCCCAAGCGAATACTTCGGGTTTTATAGGTGGCAGGGAAGAACTTAACTCGGTAAGCTGTTTTTCCAGTTGTGTTTTGGGCATCATAGGTCAAAAAGTGTTAGGGCGGTCTGCACGGGTTGCACTTCTTTTTTTACTGGAGGTGTTTCTTTTTTAATCTCTGTAATAGAGGCAGTTTGTGTTTGGGAAAACAAATCAGGAGCGGAGGACTGTACCGCCACCTTGCAGGCAATGGGAGCAGGTGTGCCGATGGTATCATCGGTAAAATATTTTACCGCCATATCATAGATTTCCTGATCATCAAAGGCGCATAAGCCTGTTTTTTTGACCTCGCCCATGATGTAATGCAGACAGCTTTCGAGGTTTTTGGAAGCTTTGGCAAAGTGGGGCGCAAAGGCAGTATCGCCCTGCGCCAAAGTTTTCAGATAAGTGTCTATTGCGGTTCTAAATTTTTCAGAAGCTTTCATAAGAAGATATTTAGGATTGAAAATTTTTACTCGAAGAGCCTTGAATACAGGTCATAGCAGTATTCCTCGAAGCAGAGCCAGCATACAAATGTGTAGTGCAGGGTCTGAAAACGGTTCTCTATCGGTTCGCCGATAGCCTCTTCGAGTTCTGTGCGGATATTTTCAAGGTCATCGATATGTTCGATGTAAAAGGCTCTGCAGTCGTCGTGGCAGATGAATTCGGATATCATCCCGCTGATGCACCCGCCCTTTTGCAGGTCAAGAAAAAAGGATTTCAGCTGTGCGCTTCGTTTTCCGTCATAGGAAGTGATGCTTCTAAGGATTATTTGGTTAAAGGCATCCGCTACCCTGTAATCGCTGTAATTTGATTTTTGTAAGGCTTTCATACTATTTCATTTAGGCGTGTATAAAAATTGGCTTGAAAAAGTCTAGAAAGGCAGGTCATCGGGATTCTCCGAAGCATTCTGCTTTTTGAGGGCGGGTGCAGGCGCACTATTCTGCGTTTGAGCAAATACCAGTATTTTGATATCCGAGGTATGAAAGGTCAATGAACCGTGCGCCTGAGCGTCATTTCCGATATAGACATTCAGCCCGATGCGCCCGAAGAGCTGAACGAGCGTGCCTTTACGGAGCCACTGCGCCAGTCCTGCGCTGAGCCAGTAGGAGCAGTCGATATAGGTTACAATCTTTTTGGTTTCGGTGCTTCCTTTGGGTTTGTAGCTATCGTTGACCGCTATGGAGAAGTTTACCACCTCACGGTTTTCCTTAACCTTAAAAACTGAGGCATCCTTTACAATTCGTCCTGTGATTTCCATGACATAAAATTTTTAGTGAATACTTGTTCAAGTTTTCTTTCCCCGTACCTCGCAAATGCAATTTTTCAAAAGAAAAAACGGGAAAAAAGAAAGCAAAGAACCAGTGGGCGCAAGGAGCCGGAGTGCTATAAGTCCCGAAGGGCGGCGGGGAGCCGTTATGCGCATGCAGGTGAGGGCGGACACTACTTTGGCTGCCCTTTTAACCCGTTTTGAATTGAAAATCGATTTCTATTTTTTTGTGTTTTTGAGATTCCGCCCAAGAATACCTACCTTAGCTGTAAGCAAACAGCAGACAGAAAAAAGCCAGCCTTTTATGGGACCAGACCAGTATATCAGATTATCGCAGCTTACGGATAAAATACAGGACTCGATCAATTCGGGCTTCCGTAGCCGCACGTATTGGGTAGTGGCCGATATCACCAACCATTCCTTCAAGGCCGACAAGAAGATCCATTACTTCGAGCTGGTGGAGAAATCGGAGAACAGCAGCGTGATTACGGCCAAGATACTGGGCAAGGCATGGGGAGGGGGAGCGCTTAGAATCATTGATTTTGAAATCACGACCGGGCAGCGTTTCTCCAACAACCTGCATGTGCTGGTGCAGGTGAGTGTAGACTATCATCCCCTGTACGGGCTTTCGGTGAACCTTTTGGATATCGACGCCAATTTTATGCTGGGCATATTGGAGCAGCAGCGCAATGCCACGCTGCAGCGGCTTGTAAAAGAAAATGATTTCATACACAAAGAGGGCGATGGGTACTCGACGCTGAACAGCCGTCTTAAACTTGCGGCAGTAATCCAGAGGGTTGCGGTGATTTCTTCAAGCAGCTCGGCGGGAAACGAGGATTTCCGCCACACGATGCAGCACAATGATTTCGGCTATGTTTTCCAGATTGATGACTATCATACCGTTGTGCAGGGGGACAACAACGCCAGACTGTTCCTAAACAAGCTCATTGAAGTCTATAATACGGGAATTCCCTATGATGCCATAGTCATTACAAGAGGGGGCGGATCTCAGTCGGATTTCCTGATTTTTGACAACTACATCATCGGAAGGGCTGTGGCGAAGTTCCCGATTCCTATTATAACGGGTATCGGACACCAGAAGAATGTCAGCATCACCGACCTTATGGCCCATACCCATACCAAGACCCCGACAAAGGCCGCTGAGTTCATCATTGCCCACAACCGCAGTTTCGAGCAGAGCATCCTTTCTCTGAAAAGAGCCATTGCCATTAAATCGCAGCAGCTCTTTCTTCAGCATTACAGGCAGCTCAATGCCATGAAAAGTTCCGTATTGCTCAGTGCCGGAGAGCTTGCTGCAAACCACAGGCGCCAGCTGGAAAGGGAGCGGGAAAAACTTATCGGAAATTCAAAGGCGGCGTTGCATGCCAGCCAGAAAAAACTGCTGATGGCCGCCCACCAGACACTGCAGTACCCGAAAATACTGCTTCTGGAGCGTAAAGCAGGACTGCAGCAGCTAAAAAATACCCTAAAAACAGCCAGTAATTCCTATCTTCGCAGACAGGAGCTAACTTTATCGCATCATCAAAAGTCCATAAAGATGATGTCCCCGCAGAATATCCTAAAAAAGGGATATGCGATCGTGAAGCTGAATGACCAGATTGTCAGTAGCGGGGGCGGCATAAAAAAGGGAGATGCTATTGAAGTGATCCTTCATGATGCCAGACTTGTAAGCACCGTTAAAGAAAAAAAAGTATATGATGGAAGAGAACCTGACCTATGAAACAGCTTTTGCCGAGCTGAGCACCATTTCAAGAGAAATGGAGAATGAGACCATTTCGGTTGACGAACTGGCGGCAAAGGTGAAAAGAGCATCGGAGCTCATCGAGTTCTGCCAGGCCAAATTAAAATCCACAGAAGCGGAAGTGGCCAAAATCATCAGCAGCATGGAGGACCCAAAAGAGTAAAAATCATCCTTTGGGATAATAAAAAGTGCCAAAAAAGCGTTAAAGTATAAAATACACGCCGATAAAGCAGATTTAAAGCCCATAATTTTAGGAATCCAGCTATATGCCTTATATAGCAAAGCCCAATGTCTTTCTCAGACAATGGGCTTTTATATTAATACAGGGAAGTCGGATCAAAGTTTTTGGCGCAGGAGACTCAAATAAGTTATACACCTTTGTTTTACCAATCCTGCTTCCCCGGGTTCTGATTCTTATCATCGAAAATGTTCCGGTCCTGCTGATCGTCCAGCTGGCCGGTCTGTTCTGCAAACGGATCGGGAGCATTTTTTAGGTCTTCCTGAATGCTTAAAAGATCCGCGGGTGAGGAGCTTTCCTGGTCAGACTCTGATGCGGAAGTGAGAAAACGGAAAGCAAAATCAATCGGCTTTTCTTTTTCCATTTCAAAAAAGTGCACGATATATTGGTTCTTCTCATGGTCAACAACCTGTATTTTCCCTAAGTTCCAGACTGGATGCATTACCAGATCCCCTTCGCTGAAAGCGGTGTCGATGCTGTTTTTTGATGCCGCTGATGCCGCTGATGCCGTCTGAAGGATCTCAGGGGAAAGTTTTCCCTTACGGACATAAAATTCTTCCTTGATTTCAAAGAGGAACCGTGAAGGATATTTATTGAGTCCGGTGGTAAAATTAAAGCCTTCCGAGTCGGTCATGTAAAACCTTTTCTCGGCGCGCGTCACTGCCACATACATGAGCCTTCTTTCCTCTTCAATGGCCCGTTTGCGTCTTTCCTTAATCGAAAGCGCACTTGGCAGGACGCCTTCAGTAAAGCCGCATAGGAACACGTACGGGAACTCAAGGCCTTTGGAAATATGGATGGTCATGAGACGGACTTTGTCCTGGTTTTCGGTGTCTTTGTCAAGATCGGTGTAAAGGGCTATTTCCTGCAGGTACTCCACAATATTCACCGGTCCGTTGTTTTCTTTTTCCAGCAGCATCATCGAGCTGACCAATTCTTTTATATTCTCCAGCCTGTCCTCATCGCCGTCCTTGCGGTAGAGTTCAGAGAGACCGCTTTTGTCGAGTATGATTTTGACCAGATCCGAAATCGAATTATGCTCCGCATCTGTTTTCAGTGCCGCGACCAAAGCCAGAAAATCAACCGCCCCTTTTTTATTAAGCTCTTTGTCTTCTATATTATTTTCAAGTGCCTGCAAGAGGGACAGGTTCTGCTGCTCGGCCAGAAAACTGAGCCTCTCAAGAAACTTTTTGCCCAGTCCTCTGGAAGGATGGTTGTGCATGCGCAGGAAAGAGAAATTGTCCCCCTGCACGATAAGCCTTAAAAAGGAAAGCACATCTTTAATTTCCTTTCTTTCAAAAAAGCGCACGCCGCCAAATATGGCATAGGGAATATTCTCTTTGATGAGTGCCTGTTCTATATTTCGCGAAAGATGGTTGGAACGGTATAGGACGGTGATATCAGAATAGGCTGCATTTTCAGTTTTAAGGATTTCCCTGATTTCGGAGGCCACCCAGAGGGTCTCCTCATAATCATTTTTTCCGTGGAAATGGACCACTTCAACCCCTTCGGGATTATCGGTCACCATATCCTTATCCACCCTTACGGTATTGTTTTTGATGATGTGGTTGCCGACTTTCAGGATGTTCGGCGTAGAACGGTAGTTCTGGTTCATGATGATGGTCCGGGTGTCCGGGAACATCCTGTCGAATTCCACCAGATACTCGGGTTTGGCGCCGCGCCATTCATAGATGGTCTGGTCGGGATCCCCGACAAGGAACAGGTTCTGGTGCACGCGCGAGAGCATCTCCACCAGATGGAACTGGCTGTCGGAGCTGTCCTGTGCCTCATCCACCTGTATGTAATGCAGCATGTCCTGCCATTTGGCAAGCACGTCCGGATTGCTGTCCAGTATGAATGCCGTGAAATGGATGAGGTCATCGAAATCCAGTGCATAGTTGCGTTTCTGCTTGTCAAGATATTTCTGGTAGACACGGCTGGAAAGCGAGTCCTTTTCATCAAGTTCAAAGCTCTTGTTATCCAGCATGTAGCCCAGATAATCCGAGGTGCTTTTCTGCTTGGAGATAAAGCGCAGGACCTGTTTGAAGGTCAGGTTTTTTGAATTGATGTCCAGTTCGGTGAATACGTCGCGCAAAATGGTCTTCTGGTCTTCGGCATCCAGTATGATAAAATTCTTAGGGTAATGGATTTTGTTTATTTCCTCGCGCAGGAACCTCACGCAGAAACCGTGATAGGTGGTGATGAAGCTCACATCAAAAAGGTCGCCTATCAGTGCCTTGACGCGTTTTTTCATTTCCTGCGCCGCCTTATTGGTAAAGGTCACGCAGAGGATATTGGAGGAATTAATCCCGAGCCTGTCCACAATGTAGGCAAAACGGGAGGTAAGGGCTTTTGTTTTTCCTGAGCCGGCGCCCGCTATGACACGCACGTAGCCTTCTGTGGTTTTTACGGCCTGAAGCTGGCTGGGATTAAGGTTTTCTAGAATCGGATCGTTCATTTTCAAGAAGGGATTTTTTGATCTCTATTTATTGTAAACGCAGCAGAGAGATCAAAAGGTCTGAGACGCAAATTTATGCAATTAATTCAAAAGCCGCGCAGGAGGCAGTACGATTGATTTGGGAAGATCATCTCAACGGCTTGGTGCATTTAACAATAAAAGCTAGGCGATCCAAAATAAAATCCTGAAGAGTATTCTATTAATGGCTGCATTAAAAAAATACCCTTCAGGATTCCTTGTGAAACTCTTTTTCCTATTTAAAAGAATTTGAATGTTACGCCCATTATTGGAATTATCCATTAAACTGGCTTAGTTTTCATCATCATCCTCATCGTCATCGATGGGTTTCTCCTCGTCCAATGTTCTTCTGTCTCCATCGGGATCACGCTCATCCGGGCGGGGATTGGGATGTTTGGAATCATCGCCGTGTATGCCTGTCGTGTCATTCTCGTGCTGGTTGACAGCCGGATCTTTTTTCTCCAGAAGCTCTGAATTTATGGAATCGTCTGCTGTGTGGTAACTGCGATCATCCCGATCGAAGCCATCGTAATTTTTTCTTGACATAATTCTGGTTTTATAGGATTATAAATTTGAAGAGGCATTGGTTTTTTATTCCAGGCTCTTGTTTTTTAAATGCGAAGTCCATTAAAAGCCTTTCAGCTTTTTAATGTTTTCAGTCGGTCCTGTACTCTTCGCTGCTCTCTGCCCCGTCATGCCACGGACCTTCTTTCAGACGCACAGCGTCTGAAGCGCTTTCCCTTGACGGGCTGTTTTCATTGAGATGCTCTGCCACCTCCACCACCGTGGTGCCTGCCGCCCTGACGGCATCTTTCAGTATTTCTTCGGGCACATTTAGCTTTTCAGCCCAGTGCTGGATTTCCGCCTGATCGGAAATATCGATATGCGAACTATTATCCTGTTCCATGCTGTTTCTGTTTTCCATGATTTTTTAATTTTAGGATTTATCCAAAGTTACCATCACCTGAAATAATCCTGTTATATTATAAAACAGGATTATTATAGGATTGCTATGATTATCAGTGTTTTAAAGAATAGAATAATCACCTTACCTTTCCCTCACCTGGCGGAAGGTGAGATTGATCCTTGGCAGAACAGGACGGGCGGTCTTGGGCACCTGATGCTCCCAGCAGCTGTTGGTATGGCCTGCCATGAGCAGAAAGGTACCGTGGTGCAGGGGAATCTCGATGGGTGCAATATGTTTGAGCGTCTTATGGCGCAGTCGGAACAGGCGCGTCTCCCCGAAAGTCACAGAAGCGATGTTCATGTCCTTGTTGCTCGACGAAGTCTTGTCGCTGTGCCATCCCACGCCGTCAGTTCCGTCCCTGTAGAGATTGAGCAGCACGGCGTTAAAGTTTATTTGGGTTTCCTTTTCCACACGCTCCCTGATCTGGAGCAGCTCCAGGGGCCAGTCGGGATTGGACCTGCGCTCGGGCCTATTAGTGTCCCCGTACCATGAGATCATGCGGGGAGCCGTGACCACTTTGTCGTACATTGGCATTTCATATTCCCTCCACTGGGTGCCATGGTATAAAACATTGTAATAATGGTCGGATTCGGCCTTGCTGAAAAAATTATCAATCAGCAGCAGGTCGGCATCGGGGACGTCAAATATTCTTCTGCCGCCATTGCCCGATGAAAAAATTTCGGTATCATCAAAAAGCATCATCTTCTTTATTTTTTTAGTTTATACTCAGACTGTCGCCGTAAAACGAGAAGAAGCCTGTCAACTGTCCATTTTAAGCCTTGGAATATTGATTTCATGTTCCTGGGGATAGGGTGCACGATGGGTCATGCTTACATCTTCGCGCATTTTCTGCTGGGTCCTGTATTTCCAGTCGTTCTCATGCTCGTAGCGGGGATCCGGTATAAAGGGCATCTTGGCCATCTTGGTGACCGTTATGGTCGGAAAATGGTAATCCACTTCAACACTCCCTAGCAGCAGATAGCATCCGCCTCCCTGAAAAGGATACGACGCCAGGCTGTCGGTAAAATGCGCCGTATCAAAAAGCTGCCCTTCAGCATCTATCCAGGTCCCGAAATACATGGCGCCCAGCTTTGTGGGCACATGCTTGCGCGAGATCAGGTAGGCCAGCATGCGCACCTGTTTTTTATGATGGTCCAATAGATCCTTTGCCATGACATTGCCCCTGAAAGGGGTCTGAAGCAGGTCAAAAGGGGAGCAGGAGACCGGAAAGCCCAGAAGCTCGATCTCATCAAAGGCATCCTCAAAAGCGGAGCGTTCCAGCTCGGGCAATACGAATTCCTTTACAGGCTCCTGAAGCAGCATAGGGGTGCGGTTCTCAGGCTTGAAATTCACCAGGATCAGACGGGCAATGACCAGCAGCTGGTTTTTTGTTTTTCCCGTGAAGCGGAATGCGCCGATGAAAATCAGAATCTGTATGGCCTCAATTCCAATAGGCACCCGGTTGATGAAATCCTCCAGTGACCTGTAAGGCCCGTTTCTTTCCCTTTCCTGCTGGATCAGAAGGGCTGTTTTGGATTCAAGGCTCTGCAGGTGCATGAACCCCAGATACACATCAGATCCGTACAGCGTGGTTTCAAACTCGCTTCTGTTCACGCAGGGATTGTGCACTGCAGCCCCTGCCATCTTTGCTTCATGCACATACACTTCGGTGCGGTAGAAACCGCCCTGATTGTTGATCACCGCCACCATGAACTCGATGGGATAATGCACTTTCAGGTACAGGCTCTGGTAGCTTTCCACGGCATAGGAGGCCGAATGCGCCTTGCAGAAGGAATAGCCTGCAAAGGACTCGATCTGGCGGTATATTTCCTGGCTCAGCGCCATGGGATGCCCCTGAGACGCGCAGGATGCAAAGAAGTTGTCCTTTACCTTCTGCAGCGCCGCTTTGGAACGGCCTTTTCCCGACATGGCACGGCGCAGGATATCCCCGTCGGCTGCCGGAAGGCCTCCATAGTGCAGGGCAATTTTGATCACATCCTCCTGATATACCATGATGCCGTAGGTTTCTCCGAGCTGCTCTTCGAACACCGGATGGAAATATTCAAATCTGCCCGGATGATTGTGCCGGAAGATGTATTCCTTCATCATTCCCGACTGCGCCACCCCGGGACGGATGATGGAGGAGGCTGCCACAAGGGTTTTGTAGTTGTCGCACTTCAGGCGTCGCAGCAGACCGCGCATGGCAGGGCTCTCGATATAAAAGCAGCCTATGGTTTTTCCCATTGACAGATAGCTGTTGCAGCTTTTCTCGTCCTTTGAAATCGTAGTGTCACGGATATTGAGCCGTATACCCTGGTTTTTCTCAATCAGCTTTACGCTGTCATCAATATGTCCGATCCCGCGCTGGCTCAGGATATCAAACTTTTCAAGCCCGATATCTTCCGCGGTATGCATATCAAAAAGCACTATGGGAAAGCCCTTGGGAGGCATCTCCAGCACGGAATAATTGGTGATGGGCTCTTCGGAAATCAGGATGCCGCAGGAGTGCATGCTTCTCTGGTTGGGGTATTTCTCCAGCATTATGCCGTACTGCTGCACTTCACGGACCACTTCATTTGCAGGGTGCAGGGTCATCGGGTTTTTGGCCAAGGCATCCAGCTCTTCCTTTGGAAGTCCGAAAACCTTGCCCACCTCACGGAATATGGAGCGGTATTTAAATTCCACATTGGTGCCGCAGAAAGCCACATGTTCATAGCCGTAGCGGGAAAAGATATATTCCAGGATCACGTCCCGTTCCTTCCAGCTCCAGTCGATATCAAAATCCGGAGGGCTTTTGCGGTTCAGGTTCAGAAAACGCTCAAAATACAGGTCAAGCTCCAGAGGGCAGATATCGGTAATGCCAAGACAGTAGGCGATGATGCTGTTGGCGCCGCTTCCGCGTCCTATATGCAGAAAACCCTGTGAATTGCTGAAGCGTATGATATCCCAAGTAATTAGGAAATAGCCGCTGAATTCCAGCTGGTCAATTACCTTGAGCTCGCGGAACATCCTTGATTTTGCCTCAGCGTTATTTTTTCCATAGCGCCATTCCAGCCCCTGTTGGGCCAAGGTGGTGAGAAGCTGCAAGTCGTCCTTTCTGCTGCTGGTATAGTATTTCTTGTTTTTCGGCGTTTTGAAATCAAATTCAAAATTGCACTGCCCAATAATCATTTGCGTATTGGAAATGATCTGCGGATAGTCTTCATAACATTTAAGGATCCTATCCACATCCACCATAACCTCTGTCTGCCTGCAGTGATCTGACGCAGAAAGGCGTGAAAGAATCACGTTCAGATCAACAGCACGCAGTATCTTATGCAGCTTGAATTCCATTTTGGTTCGGAAGGTCACCGGCTGGAGCACGACCATCTTGTCTATTCTGGTCTTCCAGCCGCCCAGCACCAGCGTCCCTCGCTGTTCGGGGCGCAGGCCGATAAATTCATGTTCCTTTAGAACTGCGGGCACATTCTCCAGAGGATATATTATAAATACGTTCTCAAAGTCGGGAGCAGATAAAGGAAGAGATGCATTCTCAAAATTATGGCGTGTGAGAAAACGGTTCATCTCGGCAAGGCCCGCCGCATTTTTTGCCAGACCGATATAGCGCAGCTCATGCCCTGAGCGGAATTCGATGCCCACAACAGGCTTGATGCCCGCTGCCTGGCATCCTTTTACAAAATCATAAATGCCTGTGACAGTATTGATATCAGTGAGTGCCATAGCCCTGACACCCAAAGCCGCAGCCCCCGATATCAGGTCCTCAAGCGGTATGGTGCCATAGCGCAGGGAGTGGAAGGAATGGCAGTTGAGATACATGATTTATTTTTTGCGTTTTAAAATTTCGTCTTTGGTATTGGATTTAAAGGAAGCGCCCGCGCACCGCATCACCGCATCAAAGCCGTAACGGTTCTTCATTCGGTCCATCGCCTGATAAAGCGCCAGCATTTCTTCAGTATCATTGAAAAGGTCGATCTGGTAAGTTCCTCTTACCAGTCCGCTGAAACGCACCCCGATAAGGCGCAGCCTCATGCGGCGCTGGTAGAGCTTGTCAAAAAGATTCATTGCGGTCTGGGTCAGCAGATGGTCAGCCGAGGTATACTGGACCCTGCACTGCTTGGTTTCGGTATCAAAATTGGCGTACCTGATCTTGACCGTCACCGTCGAAGTGAGCCACTGCTCAGAACGCAGCTGATAGGAAAGCTTCTCGACCATCCCAAGGATAACCCTTCTAAGCTTGTCGATATCAATTGTATCCTGAGAGAAAGTATGTTCGGTGGAGATCGATTTTCTTTCCGTATAGGGCTCTACGGGATTATTGTCAATGCCATTGGCTTTTTTCCATAGTTCGATCCCGTTCTGGCCGATCATGCGCTGGAGCGCTTCGGCGGGCATTTCCGAAAGGGTCTTGATGGTGCGTATCCCGATGCGGGAGAGCAGCTGGAAGGTCTTGTCGCCGACCATCGGTATTTTGCGCACCGAGAGCGGGTTTAGAAAAGACTGCACCAGATGTTCGGGGATCTCCAGGTTCTGCTTCTGTTTTCCTTCACCGGTTCCGATCTTGGATACGGTTTTATTGATGGAAAGGGCAAAGGTTAGGGGTAATCCTGTTTCCTTTGTGATGCGCTGTGCGAGTTCATTAGTCCATTTGTAGCTGCCGTAGAATCTGTCCATTCCGGTAATGTCCAGATAGAATTCATCAATAGAGGCTTTCTCCACCACAGGGGCTTTTTCCTGAATGATTTCGGTCACATCATAGGATAACCTTGAATAGAGTTCCATATCTCCTTTCATGACTTTGGCCTGCGGGCACAGCCTGAGCGCCATCTGGATGGGCATGGCCGAGCGCACCCCGAAACGCCGCGCCTCATAGGAACAGGAAGCCACAACGCCCCGTTCGCCGCCGCCGATAATCAGCGGAATGCCGTTAAGCTCAGAATTGGTAAGCCTTTCGCAGGATACGAAAAAGGTGTTCATGTCAATGTGTACAATAGCCCGGTTCATAATCTTGATCATTTTATACTTGTCAAAATTAGTACAGGTAGCAACAATTTTTAAAAATTAAATGTTCTAAATAATAACAAAATTCAAAAATCCTTATTTTTCAGGGCATCCAAAAAACAGCTTTTTGATGCATAAGCGGCTTTATTCAGAATTTTCAGAAGAGAGGATAATCAAAGAAAAGCTTGTGCTTATTTGAAGATTATTGTGTGCTGTTTTTGTTTTTTATTCAATGGAATCGGCAGATCGTTTGAAAAAGCTCAATTATTGCGCCTGCTATGGTGTTTATTTGAGTAAAATTCGTACATTTACAAGCTGTCAACCGCTCCACGGATATAATTCAACCGTTTATCGATTTACAAAGACTTATATTTTTATATAGACTTTTGCAGATTCTTAGACTCTTGTCTTCTGTACTGCAAAAAATATAGGCCATGTCAAAACTCCACGATCCCCATAAAGTCATATTGATAGCTGACGACGATGAAGACGACAGAATGCTGTTTTTGGATGCTGTCGAGGATTTGAATCTGCCTGCTGCCGTAAAGGCTGCCTGCGACGGGCAGGAACTGCTCAATACCCTTGAGAAGACCGCAGACCGCCTGCCTGATATGATCTTCCTGGATATCAATATGCCCATCAAAAATGGATTTGACTGCCTTGCGGAAATCCGCAGCAGGGAAGATGCCCTGAAAGAAGTCAAGATCATAATGCTCTCCACGAGCAAAAACGCTGACAATATCGAGCTCTGCCATAAACTCGGCGCTGATTTGTACGCTGTGAAACCCAGCAGTTTTCAGGGGCTGAAGGACCTGCTCCAAAAAGTATTTGAGATTGACTGGAGCAGCATCCAAAAAAGCAGCAACAGATTCTTGCTTGCCTAAGCAGTACATCCGCATTATACTTAGGAAACAAAAAACTTTATCTTTCGGAAAATCACAGATCAATCTGAGAATCCATTGCATCCAAAGTTTAACCTACTTCCGCACCCTTTTTTGATTCAACCAACGAACAAAGCCAATAGATAATTCAAACTTCTCGTTAAATTCTGGGATCAGAAAATCATAAGCTCTGCTCAATAAAATTCGAATTATGATAAATGGAAAGGTAAAGCTGTAAATGTTTCTCCGGCATGCGCAATAATTTTGCGCTTATTCAAATAATTAAAGTCACTATATAATGAAAACCCACGAAAAGAAAAGAACCAGTGAAATAGAGAAAGCGCAGGATTCAGTAAAAAGAAAAAGCATGATCATCAATGCAATGGTCTTATCCATACTTTCTTTTATAGCAGTCCTGCTGATTACCCAAATCGCCTAAAGTTTTCATCGACACTTATCAAGCTAAAAAAACAAACTTTATACCTCTGCCTTCTGTTCTTCCGGAGCGGTGCGCTTGATGAGGAGATAAAAATCTTTAAGGTGCCACCATGCTGGGCACATTTCCAACGGGCCGTTGAAAGTCCTGATCCCTGTATAGCAGCTTTTCAAAAATAGCTGGGAATCGGTAATCTTTGCCCAAGGCTTCCATTCCACCTGCAAAGGAGGCGGCGTATTGTCAAAATATCGTTTAATTTCTTCGGGATTCATAAGGCAAAATTAGCCAAAAAACAGAAGTCTGTCAAGACCTAAAGCCTTGGCAGGACTGCAATCCCTTGAAAGTTTTATCTGCAATTTTCCGCACCATGCTGAGTGTCATACAATTGTCCATCTGTTTGCAAAAAAGGCTGCTTTTTAAATCTTTTACCATTGGTTCCTACTTATTGTTTGTTTCGTATACAGTTTCGAACCTAAATTTGTCAAGACTTGATTTTGCTGGTTTTTCATTTTTTGAAATGGCGATGTGCCACGATTCTGCCACAAAACTTAGACTGGTGAAAAGATCGACAAAATTCAGCTTAACTACTTATGGCAGAAATAGTACCAATTCTACAGTAAATATTGGTTATATTATGGAAAAAAAGAGAAATTTTTATGGGCCAGTGTCTGGGAATTCGTTTTCGATTCTGCTGTATTGGCTGTATGAGGTAAACCATTCGAGTTCTTTTATATTATGCTTAATAATCTCTTCGTCAGATGCGGTAAACCTTTCATAGTTCTTATAGATATTATAGACAAAATCAGGTGATTTGTTAATACCGATCAGAACAAATGTCTTGTGCCTGTAATTGTAATAATAAGCAAAAGTTTCAAATATAAGTTCAAAGAGCTTCTGAATTTCCTGCTGATCGGAGTCTTCAAAATAATTGAAGAATACAATACCCAGATCCCCCAGCTCCAAGAAGCTTCTGTGCAAGATTCTCTCATTGTATTCTTTAATCTTAAAATAGAATTCAAAAAATCGGTTGCCGATGGTCCTTCTTTTAAGGCGATTTAATGACAATAGCTCTTTAGCGAGAAGTTCCTTAAAAACATAATTCTGACTGAGCACTTCGTTTTTTATAAACTGGTCGACAAAATAACTCAGAGCATCTGCTCTTTCTTTGCAGGCTGCCTGCCGGGAAAGTTTGAATTCCTCCCATGATCCTGCTATTTCAAGCACTGCGTCTCCGTAAATGCTGAAATCGTTGTTTGTAAGTTTTTCAGGGAAATTTCGCGTATTCTTAAAAAAATAAGACAGGAGGTCCTTTTCGGTGCCGATAATGTTTACAGAGCGGCCCATCCCTGTCCGTATATATTGCTGATCCTGATCATCGAGTTCACCTTGAAACTCTGAATTAAAGACTTTCACATTCGTAAATTTGAACAGTTTTTCCCTTTTTTCAAGGTAGTCAATAAAATCTGGAATTGTATCAAGTTCATTTGTAATGGTGCTGAAGGTGTCTTTATCGAATATGGTGATAAAATCATTCTCTTTAGTGGTTCGCGTTATATCATAAAACTCAAGACCCTCTCCAAGGTTTATTACTATTTTAAAAATTTTCTCTATGGAATTCTTAGGGAAAACTTCCAAAGTTCTGTCTGGATGCTTAATAATTACTTCTGAACTGGTGAAAAGTGTTTTTTGAGCGCCTTTAAGCTGTTTGACTGCCTTTTCAACTGTATTATTGAAATAACGTGAATGACTTCCTTTAAATGAATAATTTTTAACAGAAAAAATGATACATGTATTATCAAATATGACCAATAGATCGCATATTTCTTTTCTGCTTCCATTTTCAAACTTTGGGTTTGGATAGCACCAATATTTCAGAAATGATTTAAAAGCAATATCATTTACAAAGTTCTCTCCTTCTATTCCTATTTTGTTGCTGTCCATCTATATGCAGTTCAAGAATCTAATATATCAATTTATGGCTAATAGACAATGCAGGCTCCAAAGATTTAAAATTTGTTGTGGCACTTTTCAGGTTTGTATTCTCAGGTATAATTATATGAGTGAAAAATTGAAATGTACACAAATATAAAATGAAATGTACATTTTTGTTTTTTCTAATTTATTCACTATTATTCTTTTACGATTTTTTTGAAGCAATGCATGAGGCAAGCCATTAGTGAACCCATTGATGTTGATTTGTTTACAAAATCCCTCTAAAGGATCTATATCACGGAATTGATAGCTTTTATTGTTTTAAAATGTACATTTCATTTTTAAATGTTAATATTTAAAATAAACTGGGAGAGCTTGATTTTACTGGCTTTTTTAGCAAAAACCAAATTTCTTGAAATGTACATTTCATTTTGTCAGTTATATTTTGAATAGATAGGAATTGGATTATTACTGAGGTAAGGGCTATAGAATAAGTAGTTAGCCTGAAAAAAAATAGATGATTAAAAAATATATCCAAAAATATATATATTTGTAGAAGGTTTTTGGCGAGCCTGCTCGTTTGTGCAAAGATTTTATCAGCCAAGAGATAGATAATATAACCTTCAGAGCTTATTATCCGACAACAGTATACAAACGCAATCCCAGGGTAATAATCTTTGAAATAATAAAGGATTATATTATGGAATCTATTGAATTTTTCAAACTGCAAGCAAAAAATCTATTTAGAGATTTTAAGACCCAACAAAAACTTTCTGGAGAGAAGACCGGCGAATTTAACTACGAGTATTCGCCAAAACATTTTCATATCTATGATGTGATTTATGATTATGGCATTGACGAGGAAAAATTTACCCTGATGAATGCCCAGCATGTCATTGCCAAGATAGCGGGCTTTGACAAATGGGGTGATCTGGCAAAAGCTTCGTTTTATGAATTGGAGCTTGCAAAATTATTGTTCGAGCATCAAGATAAGATTGATATCCTTTCTTGGAATTTCTATATCTCTGATGCGCAAGAAATGAATGAGCAGCTGCTGGACGCTGAGGTGCAGGTCGGAATATTCGAGCAGGTCGTTGTTGAGGAGAATATTTTTGACATGGTAGTCCAGAGCTATCTGCTGAAGCACGACCTTTAAGTATCAATCACAGAAAAACGCGGTTCAAAAAGCAGTCTGGCATTTAGTGAGGAGCGTTAAGTTATAACTGCTTTCAAAATCTGCGTTGCAATCTTATCTAAGACTCAGGCTGCAATCAAACATAAGGATGTCCCGTAATGTCTTGAAGTGTCTGCGCCAAAAAAAGCCGGTTATATGCCGGCTTTAAATTTTTTAGCTGATTTTGCTCTTCTTCATGCGCTTTTTTATCTGATAGAGATTTTTGTTCATAAGAGCCAAAATCTGCCTGTGATGTTTTGACGCATTGTTTTTAAGCTCCCTGAATTGGATGATTTCCATTTTTTTGAGCGAAAGCACTATGGTTTTCACTGACGGACTATCCACTTTTGCAGACAAAATAAGCGAGTTTCTTTTCTTGTAGTATTCATTTGTACATGCATGGTGGCGTGGATTATGGCCCTCTTCCATTGTAAAATAGTGCTGAAATCAGTCGTACAGGGCAAAGAATTTTTAAGAAAAAATGTAAGCTAAATATTGTTTATATTTGTTAAAAACAAATTAATGAGTAACAAGATAGATTTTTCAAAGTTTGGATATGATTATGGATTGAAACCGCATTTGATGCTTGTTGCTGATCCGGAATTTTCAAATCTATTTAGGGAAGCTAAATGTATTGCGCTTCAGTATTTTTTTACAAAGGATGATAAAGGATTAATGATTCCTGCTGGTTTAGCCTTTGGTTTTGAAAATGAAAAGCCTGCAGACGGTTTTTTTAATATATTATTGGAATGGATTGAAAAATCAAATGGCAATACAGATGCTGTTCTAATGGAATTTGTAGAAACCAAAGAGGGGGGGTATGTACTTGGAATTGCTCAAGACATGGTATTGTTTGTAGATCGAATGATACCTAAATCTCACAAGGACAAGATTTCTCCCATGACCATTCTTGCTACACAATTTAAAGAAATCCCAATACTAGGAGAAAATTATCTGACTTTTAAAAATAATATAAACAAGGCGGATAATATTACGATCAGTTACGCAATTGTAAAGGGAACAGAGATAATTAAACAATCTGATAAGAGTTTTACAAAGAAAAATTTCAACTTTTACGAAGAAGATAATATCCCTCAAGACAGTTTGATGGTTTCTTATTATGCCGCCGCGAATAAATTAAGTTTAAGGAAGAAGGCACCACAAGAAGCTCCCAAGCCTAGTGAAAGTGATTTGTTGCAGAGAAGACTATCGGAAATGAAAATTTACCTGCCTTTAACCTGTAATAGAATTAAAAACAAATGGCTGGAAGAGAAAATAAAAAGACTTGAGGAAAATTATGAAAATACCCAAATAATTCAGGCGATCTGTAATTTAACAATTTTCGAACGAATTAAATCAGATGAAGAAGTACTACGCAATTTTAGAGACACCGGACATGCTATTGATATTTTAGATTACCTTCTTTCAACATTTGAATCTTTTGAAAGCTATTATCCTTCGGATGATTTTTATACTCAAGAAAGAATCATAGGCCAAATAGAAAATGATAAAAATGAACTAGAAAAACATTTTAATAAACCATAACCATATGATTACAATTTTTTCAGCGGTGAGTGCCTTTGTCCTTGCCCATAAAGCAGATATTGCATCAAAAGTTGTGGCAAGCGCCACTTATGATATCATCAAAAATACAGTAGACTTTGCAGGTTTAAAAAAAAGACTGACAAATTACTTTAAAAATGATTCCGAGACAGATACTTATCTGCAGACTATTTGCAGCTCTGAATCAGTAAATGTTTCCAAGCCAAAAAGAGATATTGAAGACACATATGAATCTTTGACAGGCCAGAAGTTTGATGATAAAATTTTTGAGGAGATCAGTAGCTGGATTAAAGAGAATGAATCGCAGCTTACAAAGGTATCTGCAATGGAGTTCAATAATACTAATGGATTTAATATAGGGGTTCAAAATGCAAAAAAAAATATCATAAATATAACTGGTGACTACAAACCCAATAAGAAGTAATTATGAGTTTTTCAATCCAGTCGCAAAATGCAGACAAAATATTTAATGTAGCTGGAAATCTTAATATAAGCAATTCTCCTGAAGTCTTAGCCTTGATTAATGAGCAAAAACAGCAAAAACTTCAAGAGCTTTATTCAGTATCTTTTTTTGACGCTCTTACAGCAAAATTTGAGAAAAAGAAACTTATTGAAAGAAGTATACTTGCTCTTGAAATCAAAGACAATTTAGAGAAAAACAACCAGCTGGTTTTTTATGGAGAACCAGGTATAGGCAAAACTACTATTCTTTTCCAATATGCAAAAACAGTTGAAGAGGTTATCTATATTTCTGTAAAAGATAAATCTCCTATAAGCGTATATATCTATCTTACAAATAAGATAAGGCTGTTAAGCAGTGAAGAACTAATTGATGAAACAGATGCTGACAAAACATTGGAATGGCTGCAAAGTAGCCTCCAAAGAACTAGAGCCACGATTATCATTGATGATTGCGAGCAGCTGCCTGATGCGATATATAAAATTGCTGGCCTTGAAAAGTTCAACAGTAAATTTTTATTTGCAACAAGAAACAAAAGCCAGTTAGAAAAATCTGGGTTAAATTTTTTTCAATGCTTGGGATTCAGTGATGAAGAAATTAGATCATTTCTCCATTCCTATGGAAAAAGAATAAAGAAGCTGGAGTTCAATGAAATTAAAAGAGCCTCAAAGGGAAATCCATTATATTTATTTTATTTAACTGTATTTGAAATGGAAATACTTCCCGAAAACCTTGCGGCTTTTCAGGATGCGATATGGAAGAATTTAAGCGAGGAGGATCAGGAATGCTTGATCCTAATTTCAGTACCACAATTTAATCTAAGTATAATTCAGCTTGCGGAACTACAAAGCACCTCTACGCCTCTGAAATTGGCAACAGTATTGGAAAGGCTGTCGGCATTGGTTTATAACATAAACGGTGTGCTGCAAATATTTCATCCAGTCTTCAAGGAGTTTATTTTAAGTAAGATTAGAGACTGTGGACTGCTTGACTATTATTTAAACAAGCTAGGCGATTACTTTCTGGCAAAGAAGGAAATTGTTCAGGCAACATATTTGTTGATTGACACAGCCCCAGAAAAGGTGGATGAATATCTATTTGGTGTTTTTCCTGAATTGTTGGATTCCGGGGAGCTTCAGTTTGCTATAAAAGTTATTACAAGGCTGCTTAAAAAGGCAAAAAGAAAAATCGAAAAAGGATATCTTTACTATCATTTGAGTAATGCCAGCCAATTATTAGGACTTAAAGATGAATCAAGTGAAGCAATTGACAACGCCATTTTTCATCTCAAAAAGCTTAAAAATAAAAAACTGCTTCAGGCAGCAATGATTTTTAAAGCGTCTTATTTAGCGGAACAGGGGGAAATAGAAGCTGCTACGGAAATCGCTGATAAAATATTTGCGGGAATCAAAGCTCAAGAGAAAGAAGTGAAAGCCCCATTACTAATTACCTTGGCCAAGATCTATGTCGATATTTCAGAAATTAACAAAGCTGCAATTGCAAGTAAAGAAGCTTTTGAAATTTTCGATTCGCTTGGAGACAGTCGTGGTATGATCAGCAGTCTGGCAAATTTGGTTTCAAGTCTTGCACAAAGCAACGATTATAGGGATGAAGCGGAAAAATATGGATTAAAGCTGCTGGAAATTCTGAAAGATAATGATACTGAATTTTCAATTGAAGTTGTTGTCCTAAATTCGTTAACATCTATCTGTCGACAGAAAAGAGAGTTTGGACGGGCCAAAAAATACTGCCAGAAGGCAATTGAGCTTTGTCAAAAGTATGAGATGAAAGACAGAACGCTCTTAAATCTTATAAATTATGGAAATGTATTAAGAGATGAAGAAAATATTGACGCAGCAATCGAAATTTACAATGAGGGATTAGTATATGCAATTGAATATAACAGCAAGAAAAATGAGGGTCGCATATATAGGATTTTAGCAGGCATTGAAGCGGAGAAGGGTAATTTAGATGAAGGGCTTGATTTTGCAGAAAAGGCAATAATTGCTTGTAGCTCGGTTAATTACTACTACGGCTGTGCGACAGCATTGGAAGAGAAGGCAGAAATTCTGGAGTTAAAGAATGAGCTAGAGCGGGCCGCAAAAACCTACATAGATAGTGCTGATTACTATCTTAAAATGGAGCAGTACTCAGAAACCTGCAATTATTTGTTCAGAAAAGCTATCGAGTTATACAACACTGCTGCAGCCATAGATGAAAAAAATATTTTAACACAGAGGCTTATTGAAAATGCAGCAAAATCAAAAGATTTCAGTGGGCTTGGTGAGCTTATTACTGCTAATTTTCAGGAGGAAGACATAATAAATAACTTTAGGATCCTCTTCAACAGGTACTTTGGAAATAGAGACAGCAAATCAAATATTATTCAAGAATTTTTGATTTTCAAAGATTATTGCAAAGATCTGGAACATGAAAAAGGTAAAGAGGTTTATAAAGATTTTTTGAATATTATTTTGAAGAGTGATTTTACAGCAAAATACTCTTACAGTATTTTAGGACTTGCAATTGAACAGTCTGAAAATCTCATTTCTGAAGAAGATCTAATCCCGATAGTTAATGATTTGGCTGAGAGGCTGCCTTTTTTCGCTCTTCGAAGCAATTATGAGGATTTTACATTATTAGCAACAATTACTGATAAGAATATTGAAATTAAAGGAGTAAGTGATGAGTTAATTTCTATAAAGTTAGCGATTTCGTTAGTTTTAATATTGACAGAGGAGCCTGAACTGCTTTTTGATGAGGGTGAAGTACTGGAACAAATGTGTGCGATTTTATTGCTTCCTTTCAGCTCTGAAGTAGAGGAGATCTTGAAAAGACAAGAGAAGAATGATTCTGAGTACTTTTCACAGCATTTCCAATCGATACACATGGGGAAAACTGCTTATGATGTTCCGGAAATGATTATCCTAAGTCCTGAATTTGAAAGGAAATGCAGTCTTGCCAAAGAGAGCGATGACAAAGGGCTTCTCTCATTTTATCTCAATACCGTACTAGGACTAAGAGAGCATTTCTATCATAATAACATAAAGGAGGATGCCACGAAACGGAAAAAGGTTCTTCACAGTATTGCCTGCATTCTTGGATATGCCAACAGCGATAATGAAAGGAATGATTTGTTTTCAATTGACCTCAGTAAAGTCTCAGCGTTTATAAAGAAACCGAAAAAAGCAAAAAAATAACCACTATGGAGCTACTTTCATTACTAGATGATCCAGTTACAAATCTGCCAATTGCTTATTCCAATGAAAATTTTAGAGATTCGCTGCGGTCTATTCTTAACAACTTTGAAGAAAGTTGCCAGAATGCGGACTGTATATCATCCGAATGGATATCCAACCCTGATGAACTTGATAACCACAAAGAGAAAATAAAAAAACTGATAAAAGGTCTTCTTAGAAGCGTAGATATTTTTTATGCGGGTAAACCGGCTCAAGCATACATCACGTTCAGCAGAACAATGAATGACCTTAACATTACCCAGTATCTTGATAAAGGTTTTGTTTTACCTCTCAGGGAGAATCTATTCCGAATTAGGACATCGGCTGGCAATTACCCGCTGAGCCGAAACGAACTTTTTCATATTCCGTTTGAAAAACGGGGAATGGTAAATTCACAAAGGTTCAGCATTCCTGGATTACCGTCTTTGTATACTTCAAATTCCATCTACGTAGCATGGGAGGAAATGAGAAGACCCAATGTTGATTCCATTCAGGCGGTAAGACTGGTAAATCAGAGGGAACTTAGGCTGCTAGATATAACAACCGATATATATAACAATACAGAAAGTAGTAAATCAGATATTGATGTCAATGCAAGGCTTTATAAAGTTCTGACATGGCCATTGGCTGCATGCTGTTCCATAAAGGTAAAAAACAGAAAAGATGCCTTTAAACCTGAGTATATTATCCCTCAGTTTCTGCTTCAGTGGGTTTCGAAAAAACTGGATGGAATCAGGTATTCTTCAACGCACATAGATTTAAATAAGGTCAGGCATAACGGCCAATTCAATAATATAGTTCTGCCTGTTAAAACCTTTAAAAATGATTTAGGTCACTGCACTAAATTGAAGGAAATTTTTACCTGTACTGATGTTCTGCCGATGCAGCTGAGACAAATCTTAGCTTCCAACGACCGATTCAGTCATCAGGCAAGTATAGATACTAACGTTAACAAAAATATTAGTGAGCTGGCTGTGATCGAGGGTACTACCCAGATTTATTCCCAGACCTTATTTGGAATCCTCGAGCATGGTTTAAAGGGGTTGGAAGCTAATCCCTTATAGAAAGGATGTCTTGTGTATTTAATTTCTAATAAATAGTTTATCAGTTCCAGAATATGAAAGTTGATGATAAAATAATATCAAACGCTACGGTACGTCTTATAGATCCACAAACAAAAAACTGCATAGGTTCGGGGATTATCTATAATAGTGATCATTTAGGGGAATCCCTATATGTTTTAACTGCAGCTCACAGCCTTTTTAGGGATGGCGATGAGTTTACGGATCCTTATAAAGAAGTTGTCGTTGATTTTTACGATTCGGAAAAGGATGTTTATCAAGGATTTAATAAACAGATAGATTTCAGATTAGTATCAAAGCATAAAGACAAAGATGCCGCTGTAATTGTTTTTAGATATGATGAAATACAAGGGTTTGCTGGTAAAATACAGAAAGTCATATGTGTAGAGGAACGACATTCCTATACTGACTTTGTCGTTAAAGGATTTCCTAATGCAACCCAGGGCAAGGAACTCGATGTCATCAAACCAATCTGGAAACAGCAAATGACAGGAGTCCGTAAATTCCAGCTTAAGCTTGAAGAAGACTATAATTCGTGGGCGGTACAGGGATTTTCTGGGAGCGGGGTATTTTTGAGTACTGGCAGCGAACTGTACCTTTACGGAATCTTCACGCGATACCGTGAAAAAAGCATGGGAAAAGTCATTTACTGCCAATATTTAGATGTTTTTAATGAGCTGCTTGAGAAGTGTTTTATGAAGCCGCTCGTTTTTTCCTATACTGGCGAACAAGGAATGTCACCAGAATTTTTTCAGCAGAAAACAGATAAAGCGATTGCAGACTTAGGTCCCAGATTCAGCAAAAAATTAAATTTTAGGCTTCCAATAGCTTTAAAATTCAGTGATCTGTCAAAAGACACTCTTTTTAAAGCCAGGATTTTCAGGATTTTTGACAACTGGATTACTGAAAAGAACTACAGAAGGCTGTTGGAAAATGAGCATATTGGAGAAACGGAAAAAGGTTTTGACGAACTTCGTGAGAAAGTAAAGGATTGGCTTAATGAAATTGATTTTAAAGCAGACGAGCAATTAGATTTTGCTTGGATATTTGAAGAGGTCAATTCATTTTATGAATTGGCGAGCTCAAAAATAGATCATTTATACAAGCTTCGCAGAGAAGCGGAAAAGGAACTGAAAAAAGAAGGAAAAAAATATGATTTGTACCATGCTCCATATTATGATGAAATTGAAAGATTATGGAAAATAGTACGACATAACAGAGATTTTTTGGAAGAGCTTGAAAATGATGTTGATGTTGACCTGGCTAATCATCCATTTCTAATAATTAAAGGTGAAGCAGGATGTGGGAAATCCCATCTGCTTGGTGACATAGCTACTCAAAAACAAAAAGAGGAAGTTCCTAGTGTTTTACTGCTTGGCCAGCATTTCAGCAATTTAAAAAGCATTTCAGTCAACATTCTTGAACAGCTTGATCTCCAGTGCAGTTTCAAGGATTTTTTAAGAAGTTTAAATGGAATCGGTCAACAGATAAATTGCCGTGTATTGATTATGATCGATGCCTTAAATGAAAGTAAAACCCCTGATTTATGGAAAGATGGACTAGCAGGTTTTATTCAAGAACTTTCGGGTTACCCCTTTATCGGACTGGTATTAACAATACGCTCAACTTATTTCAAATCAGTGATTCCTGATAATATCAAGGATAACAGTAGTGTCACATTTATTACTCATGAAGGATTTAGAGGCAATGAATATGCTGCCTTAAGTCTGTTTTGTGATTTTTACGGTCTAAGACAGCCGACTTTTCCCATACTTGCTCCCGAGTTTACCAATCCTTTGTTTCTTCAGTTGGTTTGTATGGGAGTACAGAATTCTTCCGAGAAGTCGTTTCCTTTGGGATTTCAGGGAATAAAGAAAGTTTTTGATTTTTATATAGATGCTTTGAACAGTAAACTGCTGTCCAAAACCGAATATGCCCACCGCAAAGACCTTGTAATGAATGCTATCAAAAGGGTTGCCTCAAAATGTTTTGAACAGGATCTCAGGATGCTTCCCCTAGAAGAAGCGGTAACTCTATTTGATAATGAATTTGGACGTTTTCCTAATCTGCTTTATGACCTTATTCAGGAAAATGTATTAATTAAAAACATGTCATATGATTATGATAAGGATAAAGAATATGAAGCTGTTTATTTTGCCTACGAAAGGTTCGGAGATTTTTATATTGCTGATGAAATTCTAAAATCGTATGAAAGTGTCGAGGAACTAATTAAAGCATTCGAAAAAGATGAACTGCTTGCGAAGCTGATTTATGATTATCATTTTGAAGGAATAATTGAAGCCGTTTCAGTGCTTTTGCCTGAGGAGTTTGGAATTGAAATTTACGAGGTATTTTATTGGCTGATAAAAGAAGAAAAGGATAGTGAGAACTACCCTCAAAAGACTTTTGAAATCGGCACCTATTTCCTACGAAGCCTGACATGGCGATCGGTTGGAAGTATTGACAATGACAAAATGGACAAATGGTTATCAGGTAATGATTTCAAATCAAGTGTAGACAGCTGGATCTGCAAACTTTTTGAGCTCACCGCAATTCCCGGCCATCCTTTGAACAGTGATCGCTTGCATACTGGTTTAAGGAAATATTCCATGGCCGATCGTGACTCTTTTTGGCAGTCTCACCTTCTGAATTATGGAGATACTGATGAATATGAAAGTGCACTTCCGATAAAAAGACTTATAGACTGGGCGTGGACTAAGGATATCTCGCTGAAGATTGATTATGAAACGGCACGTCTTACAGCCCAAAGCCTGGCTTGGATTTTGGCCAGTACAAATATAGTTCTTCGAGACAGAACAACTAAAGCAATGGTAAATCTTTTGGAAAACCAGCCTGAAGCAATGATCAGTACGTTAAAGGCTTTTCGAAGAACCAATGACATTTACATACTTGAAAGACTTTTTGCTGTTGCTTATGGCTGTGTGCTAAGGACCAAGAAAAAAACGGCAGTCTTTTTAATTTCGGACTATGTTTATAAATCCATTTTTAAGAATGGCAGACCGCCTAAAAATATACTACTGCGTGATTATGCGAGAAACATATGTGAATATGCGGTGTATAAAAATGGTAATATTAAATACAACCCGATCTTAATAAGGCCTCCATACAAAAGTGAACTTCCAAATTTTCCTGAGAAAGAAGAAATAAGCGCATATAAAATTGAATACAATGAACAAAATGCGAAAATTTCTAACATACATGCACATAATCGAATTTACGAATCTACACTCAAAGGTGACTTTGGATACAAAATTGTAGATCCTGTAATGCACGAATTTTCTCCTATAGAATTAAGTATCGATGCAAAAATAAAGCAATTTGTGCGGTCGCTTACAAAGTATGAGAAAACGCTGTTTGGTATAGTTTCAGCTAATCTGGAACTTCTTCATCTGCTAAGAAATACAGATTTGCGAACTTCTATTATATTCAGCACTGAACAGGAATTGAATGCTGAAATTGAAAAAACAGAGAAACTCCAGCAGGAAACTTTGCAGGATTTCAAAGCTGAGAATAGAATCTGGATTGAAAACAATGCCATTCCACAATTGGAAATGAAATGGGAAGCCGAAGACCGAAAGGGACTTTTCTTTTCGTCAAATCAGGTTAAGAACTGGATTGTAAAAAGGGCATTCGATCTGGGATATGATAAAAATCTACACGGTGACTTTGACAGTGGTACCGGGAAATATATTAATGCGTATAATAAGGAGGTAGAAAGGATTGGAAAGAAATATCAATGGATTGCATATTATGAAATTCTAGGCATTATAGCGGATAATTTTGAGATGCAAAGAGAATGGGGATCAAAAAAAGCCAAACTTTATAAGGGTGCATGGGAGCTATATCTTCGAAATATAGATCCTGCTTATACAGCAAGAAATTCCTATGATGAAGAATTTGATGACGAACTGGGAATAAAATTGAAATTAAAAGACTGGTGGAGTGAACCTGAATATTTACATTGGAACATACCTTCAAAAGAGTGGGCTGCTGGTTTGGATGATATTCCACGTGCCAAGGACATTATTTTAAAAACAGATACTGAAGGAATACAATGGGTCCATCTTCAGCATTATGTTTCTTGGAGGGAACCTAAGAAATTGGGTGAAGATAAATATCTATCACCTAATAAAAGATTTTGGCTCGAGGTTCAAGGATATTTGGTAAAGAAAGCAGATAAAAAGAAAATTATTTCTTATTTATCAGATAGGAATGTAACAAATCGAATGATTCCGGAAAATGGTGAAGCCTACGGAAGATTAATTAATCGTGAAAAATTCTGGTCACCGGCCTACTATGATCAGGAAGTGGATATAAAATGGGAATACATAAATACTACGGAATATAAAGTTATTGTAGCTACAACTACGGCAAAAGGAAGTATGGAACTCGATAAATCCGGAGCTAATGCAGCTTATAATATTCCCTGCCAGACTCTTTTTGATGGTCTGCAATTGGAATACTCATCTAATGATGGAGATTTTAATAATTCTCAAGGAGAACTTATTGTGACCAACGTCAATCCAGAAGGAGTAATGGTTCGGAAAGATATTTTAGAGGAATTTCTAGTGCAAAACAAGCTTGAAATTTTCTGGTTGATTCGTGGTGAAAAAATTTCTGATTCAGGAGACCGAAGCTATCATTTTGGTATTCCATGCGGAGTTTTCCATATAGAACGAGGAATTTTAAAAGGGGAAATGAAAATGTATAAAAGAGACTAATATGAAAGTATATTTTTATCAGGCAGAATGTGGCGATGCAGCCCGAATTTCATTTATTGGAAACGATAATAATGAGCATAATATTTTTATAGATTCAGGATATGAGGAGACTTATGATCATATCCTGCATGAAGAGATTTTAAGCCTTGACAAAAAGCAAATAGATCTATGGATTGTATCGCATATTCATGATGATCATATCGGAGGAATTATGAATTATATTGCTGCCGTCAAAAGGGGGGAATATGCGGATGTTGTAAAAGAATGGTTTTACAACCCGCCAAGAGTTTACGATAATAATATTTTTAGTAATAAATCAGGAAATGTAAGCGAAATAAAAAGCATTTCGCAAGGTGATATACTTTATGATTATTTAAAAGGGATTAATGGGTTAAGAAAAAATGATATCACGGCAATGCTGGCACTTCCGGATTTGTTCGGAATGAAGATTTCTGTGCTTTCTCCGAGTGTCAAAAAACTGGAGAGGCTTAGGAGAAAATATTCCAAGATGAGCAAAAGTCTTCAAAGGAATGAGATGGAAGGGGTGAGTGAAGCTTCAGGTGCAAAAGTCTCCGATTATGCTATAAAGCTTGAGGATTTTAACCTGGACGCATGGAAAGAGGATGATTCCGTTGAAAATGGTAGCAGTATAACTGTACTTACTGAATTAAATGGGAAACGAGTTTTATGGCTTGCAGATGCCCATCCGACGGATGTAGTAAAAAGTTTGAAAGAAATGGGATATTCTGAAAAGAATAAAATAAAATGCGAATGGGTTAAAGTTACGCATCACGGCAGCAAGGGAAATAATTCAAATGCACTTTATTCCATAATCGACTGTGAAAATTATTTGATCAGTGCGGATGCAGTGAATCTGCATTATCTTCCGACAAAAGAATCAATTGCTAGAATAGTAAGGAATGACAACAGGGACTTAAATAGCCACTATAAATTTTATTTTACTTATGATAACAACCAGCTGAGAAAGATGTTTGCTTCTGATTCTGAAGATGTTTTTAAAAAATGGAACTTTGACGTTGATTATCTTTCTAAAGAAAAGTATTATGATTTTTATCTGTAATTCAATTGTGCTAAAAGATACTCATGAGATTTAAATTAAAATCGAATGTAGAGCTCAAGTATGCTCAAGTCGGAGTGGATCACATTTAGAAAGTCTTTTTTTTTAGAATGCTGGAGTCAATTTAGTACAAAGGATTTAATGCAATGATTGTTTTTAGATGTTTGTTTTTTAAAAAGTCGTAAACTTTAAACGAAAAGCAATATGTTCAGCCATATTCTTAAATTAGCAACAACAAGACTCCAGCATTCTGGAATGACAGATCTAAAGTCAATTAGTAATTTGAAAAATCCAAGGCCTTGCCATGCTGGAATATTTCGGACCGGAGATCGATAATACAAGTGATTTTCTAGAAGAGAATATGAAAACAGTCAGTGAGTCAATCTCGTATATTGAATTTTTCTTTGATACGGATTTGGAAATTGATTACTTAAATTTCTGAAATGCCATTTCAGAGAAATTCTGTGCCAATTAATATCATCCACATCAGCAGAATATTTTCCCAAGTTTATTTTTAGATCGAAAAATCTTAATACATTTATTAAAGTGAAATTACCCTTATTTGCGTAAATATTTATGACTCCATCCAAAAAGCATCATTATCTGCCGCAATTTTACCTTCGAGGTTTTACAAATCCGGAAGGGAGCTTTTATATATTTGATAAAAAAAACGAGGAAATTAGAGCTTCCAACCCTCTTAATTCTTTCTATGTAAACAATAGAAACACTTCAACGGTTAAGGATGAAAAATTTGTTCTGCTAGAAGATATATATTCACAGTTTGATAGCATTACAGCTCCTCATCTTGAAAAACTCAGAAAAACAACTCCGGAGAATTTAAACATGGCTACTGAAATGTTTCACAGGGTTCGTATGTTTATTACCCAGATGTATTGGAGAGTGCCAAGAAGCGATGAAGATTTTGAAAGATTGGTTGACCAGCTTTCCTTCAAGCAGGCCGGCTTTGATATAAAAGATGCTGACGGGAGGTCTGTTGCAACTGAAGAACTGCAGGGCCAGCTAAAAGAAACAGATCTTTTTCGAAAGATGTACAGGATTTTTCTTCCTTTGATATCTTATCAGGAAAAATATAAGACTACAGATTTTGAAAACTGCAGAGTTTATTTCAGGCCGAATCAATTTCAGCTAACAGGTGACAATCCATTAATAATAAAGGAATTTAAAGATTTTAGGAGCATAAATGAAGAAATCTTTTTCCCATTAAGTTCAGATAAATTATACGTTCATACAAAACAGCCAAAGCCTAAAAATCTTCCTGGTGAATTTTTATTGACTCTGGATATGATGCTTATAGAACAGGCGACAAGATTTGTTTGCTGTTCTGATAAGGCATATTTGGAATTATTGGTGAATGACTTATACTCGTATTCCAAAAGGCATAATTTTGAGAACCAGATGAAAAACCAGCTTTTCAGTTTTTTCAGGTAATCTACTTCCATAGGAGGAGGACTTTTGTCAAAGTATCGTTTAATTTCTTCAACATTCATGACGTAAGGTTAAGCAAAAACGCAATGCAGGTCAAGATTACATAACGGCTTTAAATGCATTATTTCTTTTTTTTAATTACTAAATGAGAAAGTGCTGGGTCATGTAAAAGACGTTCCAGTTCAGAATTTACTATCTCAGCGATATCGTCTTTTATTTGGAGGTAATTGCGTTCAATCATCGTATTGTTTATGGTCCGGACAGGTTTGATCTGCTGATATGATTTTTCTTCTTTTTTAAGCTCGTCGTGATTATTTATTATTTCTGAATGGAATGTTTTCAGTTTAATTTTGCAGTCAGGGTTATCAGCTGTAATGCCGACAAATTCACCGGAGCTCAAAGAGGAAATTTTAGAAGCAGGCACTGCTGCTTCCAACTGTTTTGATCTGCTTATTGACGTATCGGAGGTGTTTATGGAAATACTTTCGCGGTCTTGCATTATTTTTCCAAAACGTTCGGAGAGCTGCTTTGCGGTATCACCGTTTACCTGTCCGCTGATGATATTTCCGGTGATGTTGAGTATAACATCCGCCTGCTCTCGGCCGTAATCTTTGCGCAGCTGGCTGAAATCCTGAATCCCCAAACAGGTGCTTACTTTGTTGCTTCTGGCTGTAGCGATAAGGCTGTCCATATTATTGAGATAGATAGTCGGGAATTCATCAAATATAAGACTGCTTTTAATCCTGCCTTTCTGGTTCACCTGTTTGATAAGCCTGCTTACATATAGGGAGAGGACGGCGCCATAGGTCTGTATCTTTAAAGGGTTGTTTCCCATGCAGACAATCTTTGGATCAGAAGGATTATTTATGTCAAGATTGAAGTCATTTCCAGAGAGCACATAGTAAAGCTGAGCACTGGAAAGTCTTGCCATTGATATCTTAGCCGAGGCTATCTGCCCCTCCAGCTGCTCCATGACATTCTGAAGGTAGGCACTGACAAATGGATCTATTAAAATCTCTATTTCTTTCTCAGTTCTCAACAGTGTGAATAGGCTGTTATATTCAACCTGCATCAATTCAATTACATGTGGCAGGGTGCAGAATTCGCCATTATTGTATTTGCGTAGATACCAAATAACAGCAGAAAGAAAATTGATCGGCGATTCGACGAAAAAATCTCCCTGCTTTTTTATCCATTCACGGTTTAAGCCCAAAAGAATTGTGCGTGCTGATTCAGCTGCATCTGTTATGTCGTCCATTGATTTCGGATCAAGTGGATTGCATCTGTGCGTGCGGCTCAGGTCATCAAAATTAATGACGTAAAATTTAGGTTCCACCTTGTATAAATGTTTATTCTGAAGCCAGGTGTTATAGGCTATTATGCTCAGGTCATCAAACTTAAAATCATAAACAAACATTGAGAAGCCTTTACGGATGTGCTGGGTTATGATATGTCGGATCACAAAATAGGATTTTCCGGAGCCCGGGGTTCCTGCAACCAAGATTCCGCGAAAGGGGTTAATGATATTAATCCAGCTTTTTCGGACTTTGTTTTTTAATCTGTAATGTGCCGGCAGGTTAATGGAATATTCATTTTCAAGAAGCCTTTCTTCATGCGGGAATGTTTCATTTTCACTGTTGAAAATATCCTTATGGCTGAGATTTCTTCTTATGATTCTCGACAAAAGTGTTCCGCCCGAAAGCAGGAGCAGATATCCCAAAACAGTACAGAATATATAAAGGGCCAATTTTTTTTCAGGAGCAGCCGAAATAGCCAAAAAAAAGTAGCTCAAAAAATAAGCCAATAGCCCCAAAGCGATATAACAGAACGCAGTTTTGAAGTCTAGCTTTTCATTTTTTCTGCCCTTTGCCCCAAGCAGGGAAATGCATAAAAATCCCAAAGAAAACAGCTTTGATAAATGAAAATATCCAAAGAGTCCAGTGCGGAAAATATTTCCCATCAGTTTATCGCTGAAATTGTTTACCAGTCCCCATATTTTAAACACATTATATCCATAATAATAGAAATGAAGACCTAAAAATATTATGCTGATAAGCCTTGTCATATCCAAAATTTTTCTAAGCGCCTGTTCATTTTCACCTGTCTGCATAGTCTAAGTTTTTTAGTTAGTAATCTGATTGTCCTTTTCCTTTTTTTCGTTTCTTTTTTCTTTTCAGCTGAGAGGGAACAAAATCAGTTGAAAACTCGGGCTGGAGTACCGAATCAATTATCTTATGCAGCTCGGCAGCAGAAATAAAAGAGGAATGTTGCTGTTTATTTTTTAATTCATCGTGATCTAGTATTTTACCGACGGCAGTTCCAGTGCTGAAGCTTTTAAGACCACAGCGTTCTTCAATGCCGGAAGCTGAGTAAGACTTTCCTAAAGAGCTTCCGTTAAAAACACACTTTGTTTTATGGTCTATGTAGGTCAGACCGTAAAGAATCCCCTGTTCATTTCTTCGTTCAGCAGTCTTGATTCCATCTTTTATCAGAATTCTGTCAAGGTCTGAAACTGACTTTATACTATTCTGTAGAAAGGCGAGATCAACAGCATTTTTTACTCTCTTTAGATGAGGATTCCGTCCTGCCTTGTTTGCTGCAAATTTTATTTCGAGATTTTTAAGGGTGGGTTTAATGTAAAAGCTGCTGGCTTTTAAAGGAACTCCTGCAGGCTGTTTTTTGTCGTTTAGGATCTGGTAAGCGAGACCTTTATGGAAAAACATTCTTGAATCTTTATTTCCCTGCACGGCGGTAACATTATAGAGATTCAGGACTGCATTTAATTCTCCTAGGGTTGTAAATTTATAATTAGGAATTACTGCGTTTAATACAGCAGCAATTGCTTTTTTTGTTTCAACTGTTCCATACTTTATAACACTGCTTTGTGGAGGTTTTATATTCAGTATTTTTTCTTTTTGTCTGTCCTGTGCAGGAACCAGGCTGAATGCCTTTTCAATTTCCTTACGGGCTGTTTCAGATTGGTTCCTGCCTATGTTCTGCATGTCAATTCTCTTTCCGTCTGACTTCACTTTTACAGATACTATATGTATGTGCGGATGTCCTGCATCATAATGCTGATAGACCAGATATGGCTGCGATCCGAACCCAATTTTAGCCATATAGGAATGCGCAATTTCCATAAGTTTTTCTTCTGACAGATTAATTTCTGAGGAATCAAAATTGAGCGATATGTGGACGCTTCCGCGCTGTACATTTGCATTTAATTCAAGCTGTTTTAAAAGAAGTTTCAGCCTTGAATTTTTGTGAAGTTCAGAGGCTGCTGCAGGATAATTTCCTTCTCCTATAAGTTCCGCTTTTCGTGCTTCGATTTTATTTTCATTATAATTGAAAATGCTTCTGACTGATGATCCGGTGTTTATGACTGCAACCATTTTTCAGCAAGATTTCGAATAGTCATTCTAATGTCTTCAATAGAATTAAACAGCAATTTTTTGTCTGTTTCAAAACCCATAATCCACAATTTTAATTCAGAGATCTGCGATAGAGAATGCAGTTTTTTCACTGCCTGATTAAAGTTGTTTCCAATGGGATTCAGCTCTGATCTGAGCTTTGTTAATTCATCTATTATATCATCAAGAGACTGGTTTCTGTATTTTAAAACAACAGGTTTTCTCAGCAGATTTTTTCGGGCAAAATCACTCAGTTTTAGGCAAAGAGAGTCTGCAAAATATTTCTGAAGGATCTTATATTCTTGCTCATTCAGCCTTAGATGAAGCCATCTGTTTCTGTTTTTTTTCTCGTCTTTCATCATTTTTCCTTTTCATTCGACATTACAAATCTTCCAGTTTTCCCTGCCAGCGAGTTCCGAGCAGAGAGGCAGCAAGATATCGGTTGTGATACAACCGGACATCTTGCAGATTGCTGCAAGGCAGGCAATCTTAAAGAGTCTGTATAAAAACTCAGACCACTTCAAATATTTAGACGAATTTATACAGGAAAATTGATTACGTACCATCATGGGTAAATTTTACTTATGATGGCTTAAGTCTGTATAGCTATCTTTATACTTTAATTTAAAAATTTTAAAACACTAGATGTATGATGACAAACAATGAAGTAGCCCAGGTGTTTGATACGGTTCTCAGCACTCCCGGCATGAATGAGCAGGTAAGGATCGATACGAGGATTTCAAGGAAGGCAATCCTTCTATTGCACCAGATTATCGACGGAGGATTTAAGGGCAACGAGGTAAAGGAAGACATGCCGTTCTCGGGTCTTGTTTCCGGCGCTACACAAGAGGAATTAAAAGTTCTCGCAGCCGACTGCCTAAAAAAAGGAGGGCTTGAAGAGATAAACGAGAAGCTGCTGAAGCTGAGCGCAGCAGCAAAAAAATGACTTTAAAAGGATGCCTGCGGGCATCCTTTATTTTTTATCCTTTTGATAAAGTTTCTGCACCTTTTGGCAAAGCTTTAAAAGCAATATGCTTATTAATTTAGCATAACAACTATGAAGCTACTACAAATGAAATTTTCAGTAAAATTTTTATCGATTACAGAAGAAATAATATGTTTCAGTCTTATTGTGCTTTTTGTATATGCATCAATGAGCAAAATCCTTGATTATGAGAATTTCAGGGTCGAACTAGGTCAATCTCCGGTATTGAGTGCTTATGCAGGTGCAGCAGCTCCAAGCGTTCTTATTGCAGAGCTTTTAACGGCTTTGTTTCTTGCATGGAAACCGTGCAGAAAATTTGCGCTTCTAGCATCCTTTATCCTTATGGCAATGTTTACATGCTATATTATTATCATTTTAAATTTCAGTGATTACATACCCTGCTCTTGTGGAGGCGTCCTGCAGCGTCTGGGTTGGCGGGACCACATTATTTTCAATATTGTATTTGTGATTATTTCAGGCACCGGATTTTTTATTATCGAGAATAAAAAGTATAAAAATTCCACTAAAACTTTTACTGTATGAAACCGATAAATATTTTGTTCATCCTTTTAGGAGCACTTTTAGGAAGTGTAGCTTTTGTTACGCTGCTGTTTTTTTCTTCTGAATCAGCAATGCAGAAAGAGAACCCTTTCACTAGGAGGTTTATTCCAATGTCAGCAGAATTTTCAGCAGAATATAAACTGGACGGCTATGGTTATTATTTTGCAGGATCCTACAGTGATAAAATATATCTTGGCAATCACAGCACGCCGCTTTACATTACTGAAATTGATACATTGCTGCGTAAAAGTGCCAAACACAAAATTACCCTTGACAAGTATGATTATCCATTCCAGTCTACAGAAGTAAGAATAGACTATCCTTATTTTTTCCTGTATGATGGTATGGTTCCAGTAATCTTCCGGGGAAATGTTTCAGACTTTTCAGCCAAGACCATAATGGATAAGAAGATTTTTTTTACCGATGCAGCAGTGATAAACGGAAACACTTTTGTCATCAGAGGACAGAAGCCGCCAAGAGGAGAGCATGTAGCTGGACTGCTGGAGATTGGCAACGAGGGTAAGACCAAATTCTTTCCAGATTTTCTGATCAAGCAACAGGATGGAGTATTTGACACAGACGGGCAGTTTACCTATGATAAAGCTAGTGGTAAAGTTATTTATATCTATTATTATAGGAATGAGTTTATTGCTGCAAACAGTACGATGCAGCTCTCCTTAAGGGGCAGAACAATCGATACAGTTTCAAAGGCAAAACTTGAGATAGTAACTATGAAAGGTTCTGGTGATACAAGGCTTGCTGCGCCTCCTTTAATGGTCAACAGGCAGATAGGTGCGGAAGGGGGAGTTCTTTTTGTGCAGTCCATGCTGAGGGGCAAACATGAGTCCATAAAAGTATGGAATACTGCGGGAGCTATTGATCTGTATTATTTAGAAAATGGCCATTACCTGTCCAGTTTTTATGTTTACCATTCTGATAAAAACAAGCTTAAAGAATTTACAGTTACCCAGACTGCCTTTTACGGCATTTTAGGAGATAAAATACAGAAATACAGTTTTGGAAAGCCTGTTAAAAAACATATCAGGCGCTAATAAATTACCGGCCGGTATCAGGGGAACGATCGAAAACCTGCAATAGAGTAGATCATTAATTTTAAATCCATATATTATGAAAACAACTGTGAAAATGCTTGCATTTCCAATGATTGGATTTGCATTAGCCAGTGCTGGAGCTGTAAGCACCAATACTGCAAAAATTAGCAGAACAGCGTTGCCACCGCAAACTGCTTATATTCATACCCTTGCTGATCCCTGTGAACCAGTACAGGTTGAGTGCAACAGATCCAATGGTCCTACCTGTACTTACGGGATTAATGAAGATGTCGCTTGGGACAAAGACTCTCCGGATGCACCTTGTAATGTCCCTCTTTTTAAGGATCAAAACTAATTTAAAAATGCAGCCTTCGGGCTGCATTTATTTTACAGGTTTTCTTTAAGCCATCTTTCGGACTTCTCTCCTTTCAGATAATGATCAAACCAATGTTTTATTCTCAAACTAAGATCCTTTTGGGATTCTTTGCTTTTGAGATTATGGTCCTCATTCTTATACTGCAGGAATACCGTCTCTTTTTTTAGCCTGCGCATGGCATGGTATAATGCTACGCTTTGGGAAGCAGGAACGGTAACATCTTCCTTACCGCACCAGATAAGCAGCGGCGCAGTTATTTTTTCAGCATGAAAGATTGGAGAGTTTTCATAGTAGGATTCTTTAGCATTATAAAACGAATTCCTCATGCGCCACTGCTGGCTCTCAAAACGCCAAGCTTGTGTGCCTTTGTAATTGTTCTCCGTACTGAAATAATATGCGGTCATATCACTTATTCCAGCTCCTGATACCGCAGCAGCAAAAGAAGAGGAGCGCGTCAAGATGAAATTGACCTCATATCCGCCGAAAGAATGTCCTATCAAACCTATACTTTGGCTCTCTACAATTCCCATTTCCTTCACTTTATTTACGGCAGCTTCGACAGACTCTGCTGCTGAGATTCCTGTCCTGCCATAAACATATCCAATATCGGGCAGGAGAACAAGGTAACCGTTTAAGGTATAATTTACAGGGTTAAATCCTGTTTCTTCCTTGACAGAAGGAATCATGTAGTCATGTATCTGATAGGATAGCGACTGATATATTTTAACTACCATGGGATATCTTTTTGCAGGGTCGAATCCGGCAGGATAAAGCAGTGCCGCCTTTAAAAAACGGCCATCTGGCACTCTGTAGGTTATCAGTTTTGACTTTCCCCAAGCGTATGACGAGTGCTGGGGATTGCTTCTCACCTCGGTATGCATTTTCTTGTCTGGACTGTCTGTCCAGCAGAGTAAGGGAGGGAGGTTGAAACTCTGCACTTTTGCGAAATACCTGCCTGCTTCAGCTTTAAAAAGCTGTTCTGCCGCAAAGTTTCCGTATAATAACTTTTGCGGCATTTTTCCATTTTGAAAAGTAAAATAGCCCTGTTCATTATTGCTTCCCCTTGCTGAAAGACAGATTGGTTCCTGTAATGAAACGGAAGGATATTGGAGACTGGTATAGGGATGTCTTTTTTTGTTTCTGTTAAGGCTGTCCCAATCTACTAAAAATTCAATATTACGCTCTCTGCCGTTAGTTATCCGCTTGGCAGAATTTCCGTCTGCATTGACAAGCCAGATATCATTTTTGTCCTGAAGAAGCAGTGATTCCCCGTCTTGGGACCAAAGAGCTGCGGCATAAACTTCAGGCTGTGTCCTTGCTTGAATTTTATCATCCCATTGGCTTTCTATGGAGGAAGTAAGAGAAATATGTTTATCCGATTTCATATCATAACACCACCATTGATCATTGTAATAATAAGCCATTTTATCATTTGACGGGCTGAGACTGACACGGCTTTTTTCCATGATAATGTCTTTCACGGCAAGAACCCTTTTTCCAGTGTCAAAAGATTCTATATAAATGCTGTTGATGTGGTACCTGTTTCCTTCCTGGCCTTGCAATCCCCCTTTAAAGAAGACGGCATAATTTTCTCTTCCGCTGAGATTGGCCGTTTCCCTGGCACTGCCATATCTTATGAGAGTTCCTTTTTTAGGATACCATACTGAAAAGAAGTAGTTTTTGTCAGATTGCTCGGCTTTTTTAAGTGGATATATAATTTCATCACGGCTGTGCCATATTTCAACATTTTGATTTTCTGTACTTGGCGGTAAAGAATAAGTGTCGAAGAATACCATAGTCCCGTCACGGCTGATCTTGAGTTTTCTGTTCATGAAAATTTTAATGCTTTCCTCTTGCTTTACGGCATAAGATTTATGAAAGCCGGAGCAAGACTCGATAAGATGGACTCTGTTTGGCTGGGCTGCGTTTCCGGAAAAAAAAGCGATGTAAATGCCTCTCTCTCCCAATACAATATTCAGTATCTCATCATCAGATTCAAATACCGTTTGAACTTTTCCTTTTGAAAGATCATAGTATTTCAGCGAAGAACAAAAGCTGTTTTTCTCTACAAGTGCCATGTATCTTCCATTATCTGAGATGATATGTTCGGTAACATTCATTAGTGAGTCCAGAACCGCGCCTGTATTATCAGCGATGATAATGGTTTTGATTTTTTTAGTGCCCTTAACGGCAATAATCCTTCTGCCTCCATGAGCTAAGGCATACCCGCCACATTGTCTGATTGAGGATGATTTATATGAATTCAAATTCAATATGTTAAGAGAAGAATCCGGCATTATGCAGGTGAAAATTTTTTTTCCAAAATGTCCTGATTTTCCTCCAGGAAAGCTGTACTCCAATGAAGGTTTTATGCTCTTGATAAACAGGGTATCGGGATGTCCTTCATATTTCTTTACATAAGACAGCCAGTTACCGTCTAAAGAGACTTCCGCCATATTTATTTTGTGCCAGAGTTTGAAATCCTCTTGCGTAACGATCCTTTTTTGAGGCGCCTGGCCCCATATGGGGCAGGCTGCCGCAAGGATACTAATTAAAAAACTAATTCTAAATAACATTGCAATGGATATTAAGTTAGTAACCTGAATTCTGTGGATTGAGTTTTGGGTTGGCACTTAGTTCCTGAGAAGGAAGAGGCCATAGCTGATCGGTGCTGTTCCATCCCGGTTTTAGACCATGGAGCGCAGCATCCAGCTTTCCATATCTTTTTAAATCGAAGAACCGATGTCCCAGTTCTGTGAAAAATTCTATTCTGCGTTCTTGCATCACAGCTGCTTTAATGTCCTGCTCTGATGCCGCCAAAGTGCCATTAAGACCAGCCCTTGTGCGTACGGCATCTAAATCCTGCTTTGCTCCTATTAAATCACCCTGTTCTGCACGAGCTTCAGCCCTTATAAGGTACTGTTCAGCAAGACGGAATATAATTGAATATTCTTTGGATGTCCCAGATGCAGCTCTTTCCTTGTATTTAAAGGGGTGATACCATATATCCGTACCTTTTGCGACGGCTTTTATCCACTGTATTTTTCTTTGGTCTGCAGGTTCAAATGCATTAAGGAGAGAGGTTGTAAGTGCAACTTGCGGAGGCGGCCCGGCTGTAAAGATGAAGAGCTGCGCCTCAATTGTATTGTTTGCCGCGCCGTTTGGCTGTAATTGCCAGATTGTTTCCTGGCTTTCTTTAAGAAATGCAGATGAAGCAGGAGGCAGGCTGTAAAGCGGACTGTTTAGGACTGCTGAGGCCGCATCTGCCGCTTCGTCCCATCGTCCGACATAGAGAAGAACCCTTGAAAGCAGGGCATAAGCGGTAAAACGGTTTGGCCTTATCCGAAAGGGGGATGGGTATTCCGTATTCAAAAGCGTCTTTGCCTGGTTAAGATCCTGTATTATATGTTCTGTCATTTCAGCCGGCGGCAGTTTTTCAAGCCTGCTGTTTATTTTATAATCAGTGGTGCCGGCATAAGGCACGGCCCCATAAAGATTCATAAGATAAAAGTGTATAAGCGCTCTTAAAAAAAGGCCTTCTCCCTGCAGTCTGTCCTTCTGCTTCTGATTGATCTGTTGAGATTCTAAAACCCCTTCCATTAATGCATTAATAGAATAAAGCTGGGAATAGCTTCTCGTCCATGTGTCAAGTATGCCGCCCTCTGCATCAAAGAGCGAATTACCGTAATAGAAATTGATGCCTGGCGCATAATTGTCCAGCTCATCGGCATAAAGGCCAAGCTTATAAGTCAAACCACTGAACGAGCCGCTTAAGATTCCTCCGTCGCGCATATTTATATATATGCCGGAGGCGGCGGCATCCGCAGTTTTACCATCTTCAAAAACCACCTCACTTGAAATCTGGGAATGCGGAGGGGCTGTTTCGACAAAATTATCGCAGCCCTGAACCAGCGCCACAATCGGAAAAAATAATACCCACGCCTTCTGTATAGCAGTGGAATGCTTTTTTAATAAGATCTGTATATTTTTCATAGCTTTTGGAATTAGAAATTTAACTGAATGCCTACAGAATAAATTTTCAGCGGCGGCAGGAAGCCGGAAAACCTGAACTCGGGATCACCTCCTTTGTAAGGAGTGAAAGTCAGCAGGTTTTGGCCTTGAAAATAAATCCTGCACTTAAGAGCTTTATGATTCAAGGGCAGATTGTAAGTCAGAGCAATATTTTTAAGCCTTATGTAGGAGCCGTCCCCGATGGCTCCGCTGCTCTGCGCATATCTGCTGCCTGCCTGCACTGCGGCACTGGATGCTCCCGATGTATAGCGCTGATAAGTGTTGTGATCGCCTAGTGTGGTCCAACGGTCTGTCCTTGATATAGGCTGATTGTTTAATGTTCCAGCCAGCGGGAAGGTATATTCGGCGGTCTGCTGCTTAACAAACTGGAAAAGAAAATCCAATTCAAGGTTTTTGTATCGAAGCTGGTTCTGAACTCCTCCAAAATATTTTGGAGTCAGGTCGGCTACATGCTGCCGGTCAGGATCGGATATAATGCCGTCGTTATTATAGTCTGTAAAGGTATATGCACCTGTCTGGCTGTCAATTCCGATTAACTGGTAAAGTTTTGCTATATTGATTGATTTGCCAATGACGTAAGTATTGGTATAGGCAGATCCTTCAAGTCCGGGAAAAGCAAGAAGCCTGTTTTTTGCCGCCGATATATTAAAAACTGTACTCCATGCAACATCCCCGTTATTTATGTTTTCGCTCCTTAAGGTAAATTCCCAGCCTGAATTTTCCACTGTGGCATCAAGATTGGCATTTATAGATGCGAAACCGGTCGTTCTGGGAAGCTGCACTCCAATAAGCTGGTTTGAAGACCTGTTTCTGTAATATGCCCCTGTTAAAAAAAGCCTGTCTTTAAAAAATCCCATTTCCAGAGCCACTTCTATTTTTTTGTTTATTTCCCAGCCAAAATTGGGGTTATACAGTCTTGATGGAATAAGTCCGACTAGTCCATCATAAGATCGGCCCGCTGAGGCATAGGTATCGGCATACTGATAGTCCCCAATCTGATCATTGCCTGATGTTCCATAACTTGCCCTCAGCTTGCCAAAACTTATAATTTTGCTTTGCTGCATGAATTTTTCCTTCGAGAATAGCCATGCGGCGCCTGCTGCCCCAAACCATGCAAATCTGTCAGCCGGACCAAATCTGCTTGAACCATCCCTTCGTCCTGTCAGATTGAGAATGTATCTGCCATCCCAATTAAGATTTGCCCTTAAAAAGAAGGCCTGGTACCTGTATTCGGTCTCGTCGCTTAATGTTATGTTTTTTGTTGCTGCGGAGGATAGGTTCTCAATAAAGCTGTTGCTTGTGAAACCTACTCCAGTCTGCTGTAGCCTGCCATTCAGTATTCTCTGTGCCGTGGCGCCTCCAAGCAGGCTTATTCCAGCTTTTCCTATAGTTTTATCCCAGCTGATCTGCGGTTCAATTATCCAAGATTTCCTGTCAACCAGACTGGAAAAAAGAGAAGAGCTTTCGCTTCCCATTCCAAAAAACGGATTATAGGCTGTAGAGGGGTCGGTGCGTATTTCGCTGCTTTGAAGGCTCGTAAAGCCAAAAGATGATTTAAGTTGAAGGCCGCTTTGAAAATTATAGGTTAAAGAAGCGCTGGCGACAAAGTCATTTACTTTAGCAGCAGTTTTTGATTCAAGAGAAGCCATAGGATTACTGAATGTGCCGTTCTCCCAATTAAGGTTTCCTTCACTGTCATAGAGCTCGGGAGCATTGGGAGCAAGCGTTCGTGAAATCCTTGTCAGGTCTGTTCCCGACTGAAGATTATCCTGAAACGTGTATCCCCCTGAAAATGACATTTTGAATTTTTTGTTCTCGGTAGTATGGTTACTACTGATGTGGACGCCTGCTTTGGTATAGCCGAAGTCTCCTGGCTGCACTGTACTCTCGTTATGTATCGATCCGCTGAGGAGAAATTGGGTGAGTTCTGAGCCCCCAGACACGGAGCCTGTGTAATTGCGTATTTCTGATGTGCCTCCAAGAAGTTCCTTCTGCCAGTCTGTATAACGGTTTTGTTCCCAAGTCCCGTTAATATCATAAGCATTCGCAGGGTACTGTGCGATACCATCATTGGCATACGCTTCTTTTCTCATTTCGAGGTAAGCCTTGGTATCCATCAGTTCAATAAAGCGGGTAACTTTCCCGACTCCGGTAGATGCAGAAAAGCTTACTGAGGTCTTACCTGCTTTTGCCCTGCGTGTTGTCACAAGAACTACACCGTTGGCACCTCTTGAACCGTAGATTGCTGTTGCATCAGCATCCTTAAGGACTTCTATGCTTTCTACATCGGAAGGATTTATGTTAGTCAAGGGACTTGCTGGTGTGGCAAGAGCTGTGGATGTGTTGGCGGAGCCTATGGTTTCGGTTGAGTAAGGCACTCCGTCAATTACATATAAAGGATCGTTTCCTGCTGGTCGAAGGCTGTTCTGTCCACGTATCTTTACGCGAAAGCCGCTTGTCGGGCTTCCGCTGTCCTGAATTATATCCACCCCAGCCATTCGTCCCTGCATTGCTGCAAGCACATTAACCACCGGCTGAGTTTCCAGATCTTTGGAGGTAATTCGGGCTATGCTTCCCGTACGTTCTTTATCTTTTACAGAATAATATCCCGCATTTATTACGACTTCCTTAAGAGTAGTTGCATCCTCAGATAGTATGATGTCCAATAGACTGTTGTCTATTATTTTCTCAACAGTTGAGAATCCAATAAATGAAAACACAAGAATATCCCCTTTAGATGCCTGAATGGTATATCTGCCGTCAAAGTTGGTAGTTGTGATGATTGAAGTTCCTTTTACCATAACGGTCACGCCGGGAATAGGACCCCGGCTGTCGCTTACAGTCCCTGTAACAGAAGACTGGAAGCGAACTAAAAAAAGGCTCTTTCCGAGAGTATCGGCCTGCACCTGAGTAAAGTGCATGGAGAGCCCTAAAATAAAGGCAAAAGAAGCCCTATTCAATGAAATTATTTTCATAATTTTGAATTGTTAAATGAAACGAATGTTTTGTTTTACCGAGGCCTTCTGCGGTACCGCCAAGTAGCAGCAGAGGGTCTTTTTTTGTGCCTGTTTAATTTCTCATGTAGTAAAATGGTTTTATTGGTTAGTTAGTAATAGGTTACGTTTTTTCTATGGAATTTCACAAAGTCTTCTTTGCGGATTCACTGCATGGAAGCATGCCGGAACCAAAGGAGTGTACCGGTCGGAAAGAAACAAAAATGTAATCTTACATGCATTCACTAGAGGGTTAGAACATGAGATACTGGACAGAAACAAAGCTGAGAATTAAGCTGGGAAGAAAACAGAACTCCTCAAAAAGGAGGCGCGGGTTTAAACTCAGCTTACTGCACTAGAGGTACTGGTATACCCGGCAACAATAAGTGAGCCCACGCCATATATGACGTGAGCATTTACACTTATCATCCCGTTGCAAAAATTACCAGTTTTCTAGTGCGGGATTCCAAGCGAATGCTTCAAATATTCTTATTAGAAGTATCGCAAAATTAAATTATTAATAACAAATATAATAATAATATTTTAAATGTGGGTTTTATAACCCACAAAATAAATTTTGAATTTAAAGAAATTGCTTCTTTAAATACTAGGATGGCAGAAAATCACAAAAAACAATTTCAAATTAAATTTGGGCAAAGACTAAGTTTCCTACGTGAAGAACGTGGTTTAACTTTGAGACAAGTTGCCCAGAATTGTGACTTGGATTATAGTGATATCGGAAAATATGAAAAAGGAGAGGTAAGTATACAGCTCAAAACAATTTATGAGCTGGCAAAAGGATTAGAAGTACAGCCTAAAGAACTTTTCAACTTTGAATTTGTAATACCAAAAGATTAAAGATGTTATTTGACATCTTTTTTTTACGTAGTAATTTCTGGAAATTAGAAATTAAATATTTTAAATTTTTTATCTAAATGTTTAGTTTTAAGTAAACTAAAACTGATAATCCAAGAAAATTGAAAATTTTTCTATCTTGTTTTGTTGAGATTTTATTACTGCTCATTGGACTTGTAATAAAATATATAATCGGCAAAAGAAGATTTAAAAGAAGTAAAATAGGAGGGATGCAGGTGTTTAAGAGTTACAATAAGTCTTTAATAATTCCTTTTGTTGAAGGGTTATTATTTATATTTTCTTTCTTAATGATTTTAGGTGGACTTGTGTTAATTATTCTGTGTTTTCTCACTTATTAATTTCTTATTTTATAATAATTAATAAAAGTGCTTCTTGTAAAATTTTGTCTATGAACCTCTTACTTCTTTATGTATAAAAAATTTAGAGGTCTAATTAAATAAATTTACATTTGTACTTGTGTGAATTTTTGGCTTGAATTGGAGAAAGTTTTACACATTAATGTTAAAGTAAAGAATTAAAGTTTTGGAAATAAGTAGGTTAAAGGTTGTTGATCTGTTTGCGGGATGTGGAGGTTTATCCAAAGGATTTGAAAATGCAGGGTTTAATGTTGTTGCGGCATTTGATAATTGGGATCCTGCCATTGAAGTTTATAAACAGAATTTTAGTCATCCAATTATTAAATGTGATTTAGGAGATTCAGTAAATTTTGATCACATCGTTAAATATAATCCTGATATAATAATTGGAGGCCCACCATGCCAGGATTTTTCAAGTGCTGGTCATCGTAATGAAAGTTTAGGGCGAGCAGAGTTAACTAATTCGTACTTTGATATTATAGAACTAATAAAGCCAAAGTATTTTGTTATGGAGAATGTTCCTAGAATTCAGAAAAGCCAACTTTTTAATCCTCTTATTGAAAAATTTAAAAGTTTAGGTTATGGTTTAACACAAACAGTCATTGATGCAAGTCTATGTGGTGTGCCACAGCAAAGAAAGCGTTTTGTATTAATTGGAGAATATGGGGCAAATGATAATTTTGTTTCAGATGCAATAGAAAATAATCTAGCTAATAAGCAAATGACGCTTCATGATTATTTTGGAGATTCATTAGGTTTTGAATATTATTTTAGAGTTCCAAGATCATATAATAGAAGAGGAATATTTAGTATTTATGAACCTTCAATGACAATAAGGGGAGTTGATAGACCAGTACCTAAAGGTTATTTAGGACATAATGCTGATCCAATAAAGCTGAATAGCTCTATTAGAACATTGACAGTGAAAGAAAGGAGTATGATTCAGACCTTTCCTCAGGACTTTAAATTTATAGGCTCAAAAACTACGGTAAATCAGATAATAGGGAACGCAGTTCCAGTTAAGCTTTCTGAATTTATTGGAAATATTTTAAAAAGTCATATTTTGAATAAATCATGAAAAAGCCCCAAGTTATTGATTTATTTTCTGGCTGTGGAGGAATGTCTCTTGGTTTTGAAAAAGCTGGATTTGAAATATTAGCTGCATTTGACCATTGGAAACCAGCAGTGGATGTTTATAGACAAAATTTTAGTCATCCAATCTTTCAAAAAGATTTAAGTGATTTGTCTATAATTGCTGATTTAAAGTCATATAACCCTGATTTGATAATTGGAGGACCACCTTGTCAAGATTTTTCGATAGCCGGAAATAGACATTTTGAAGGAAAACGCGCGAATCTTACTATCGCATTTAGTAATATAGTCACCTCAGTTAAACCTAAATGTTTTGTAATGGAAAATGTCTATAATATTGAAAAGTCTGGCTTGCTTCCCGAATTGTTTTCTACGTTTCAAAGTGCTGGATATGGATTAACTAAAGGCGTTTTTGACTCAAGTTTTATGGGAGTGCCTCAATCTCGCAAGAGATATTTTTTAATTGGTAAGCTTGATGAAAAATCTGACTTTATGATAGATGATTTGCTAGAAGGATTGTCAGATAAAAGAACTACTGTTAGAGATTATTTGGGAGAATCCTTGAAAACAAATTACTATTATATGCATCCTAGGAGCTATAATAGAAGAGCAATTTTTTCAGTTGATGAACCAAGTTCTACAATTAGAGGAGTTAATAGACCTATTCCTGATACTTATAAAATTCATCCAGCAGATAAGACAAATAATATTAAAGAAGTAAGATCCCTTTCAACTAAAGAAAGAAGTTATTTGCAAACTTTTCCACATAATTTTATCTTTGAAGGTAGTAAGTCGAATTTAGAGCAAATGATTGGTAATGCTGTACCCGTCAAAATGGCACAATATATAGCAGAGAAAGTACTTTTAAAATTAAATGAATGATGTAAAAAAAATAACCGATTTACTTCAGGGGTTAAAATTTAGCAATTTTGATCAGTACGTATATGATTTATTGTCGGCTTTTCAAATTCCGAACAACACAATTGTTAGGTCGTTAAAAGAGCTGAACAATTCTACTAATGGATATCTTAAGATATACAAAAGAGCATATATTGTAAACTCAGATAGCATTGAACATAATTTGTCTGATAATAAAGTATTTGATAAATTACATTTGTCTGATTGTAGGTTAATAATAATAATTACGTCGAATTCTCTAATCTGTAAAGATAATCTAACTGATGAAGTACTGAGGATAGATCAGCAGTCATTAATACAAAATCTATATTTTTACTTTCCACTAATCTATGGAAGCGCAAAGAAATCCTATGATGTTACCAATACAGTTGGTCTTGCTGAGTTGCTGGGAGAATTATATAATGAGTTAAGTTTATCAGGAGATAAAAGTTTAGTTACTAAGAGGGATAAAATAGCTAGTTTTATTATTAGTTTAGTGCAAATATCATTTTGCAGATTTTTTACCAATAACGAAGAATTAAGGAAAATTCTTGCATCAATTAGTATTGCGGACAATGTTGATTATAAAGATGTAATAAAAAATATTTTTAATTCAATAACTCGAGGGGAGAAAAATATTGCATTTTACTCAAAATTACCTACTTGGAGTTTTATAGACAATAATGAGGCTATAGTAGGTCAATTTATTTCAAAAAATTCATTTTCGAAAATTCATCAAATATTACTCTACGATTTAGAAGATGTTAGTGTTGATGTATTAATGAGTTTAATTTACAAATTTGCTGAAACGGAAGATTCTGTAAATATTTATGGAAATTACACATCGTTAGAAAATGTTTCAAAAGTCTTAGAACCATTATTTGTAAATCATTATCGGTCATTAATTTATACCAATAAATATAATCAGAGTAAACTTACTGAAATACGTACAGAAATTTTAAATTTTAAATTTTTAGATCCGACAAATGGTCCAGGTTGTTTTTTAGTTGCTGCATTTAATTCAGTAGTCTCATTATTGGAGGAAATTGAAAAATATACAAAAAATTCAAATTACGAGATTAACATCAGTAATTTTCATGGAATTGTTAGTACTAGGGTAGCACACGATTTATCTAGACTTTCTCTTTGGATTATCAGTATCCAAAGAAAAAAAGAATTAACAGCGGTAGATTTGACAAAAAATTATACTAATATTTCTATTATTCTTGGGCAGTCACTAGAACTAGCATGGGAACAGATTTGCAGTAATAATGACAACGTTTATATCATAGGAAGTCCGACGTTCAAGGGGTCAAAAAAGTTATCTGCTCTGGAAAAGAAACAAATGGGACAGATTTTAGGAACAAGTGGTACTGGTAAAGTTGATTTTAGTTGTACATATTTGTACAAAGCGATGAAATATCTGCAAGATTCTAAATCACAATGTTCTTTTGTTATAACAAATTCAGTTTGCCAAGGGGCGCAAGTTTCGTTTATATGGAATAAAATATTTGGATTAGGAGGTATCATTAATTTTGCTCACCTGCCATTTAAATGGAAGAACAATATATCACTTTCAACCGGAGTAACTGTAATTGTTGTTGGTATTTCTGCTAAGACTGCTGAATTTGACTCAAAATATTTATATACAGGAAGTCAAATGATTGAAATGGATTATATAAGCCCTTATCTTGTCACTTCAAGTAAAGTAATAGTTGAAGAACTAACTACGCCATTATCAAAAGAATTACCTAAAATGCCGAAGGGTAACATGCCTTATGATAACCAATATTTAATGTTTTCTAAAGAGGAAAAGGATTCTTTTTTAAGTGCCTTTCCTGAAGCAAAAGCTTATATAAAAAAAATAGTTGGATCAAATGAATTTATAAAAGGTATTGAACGATATTGTTTATGGATAACTGATAATGATCTGGAAGAGGCGATGAAGATACCTGAAATTGCAAAACGGGTACGGCAAGTTAGGGATTATAGGCTGTCAAAATCAGATAAAAGTGCTCAAAAGTTAGCAAATAGAGCTCATCAATTTCGAGAGTTTAAAGCTACTTCAACCCAAACCTTAGTTATACCTTCTGTTTCTTCCGAGAATAGACCCTACATTCCTATTGGATTTATAGGCCCCAAAATTGTAGTTAGTAATCTAGCTTTCACAATTTATGATTGTGAAGCTTGGGTTTTTGGCTTACTATCTTCTCGAATGCATATGATTTGGATTCGAACTGTATGTGGCGCTTTAGAAAGTAGGATTAGATATTCTAGCAGACTAGGCTATAATACGTTTCCAACTACTGAATATGTAAAAAGCAAAAAAGAAGAGATATCTGCAATTGTTTACAATATTATAGCTGAAAGAGAGAAGTACTGTCATTTACCGCTTGGTAAGCTCTACAATGATTTGCCTGCTCCTTTACGAAAACTACATTTAGAATTAGATAACTTGGTTGACTATTGCTATCAAGATATGCCTTTTGAAAATGATCTTGAGCGCTTAAAAAAATTGTTTGATTTATACGAAATTGCAGCAAAACATGGATAACATAATTTCAACGGAATATAATAGAACTGGAAAAAGTATTTTGGTTGATGAATTTGGAATGAGAGAAATGCAGAGGCGTCTTTATGAAAAATATACATCAAAATATTTATTACTTAAATCTCCACCTGCTTCAGGAAAGTCAAGAGCTCTGATGTATTTGGCTCTAGAAAAACTTAGAAGTGGACTTGTAAAAAAAGTTATTATAGCAGTCCCCGAAAGATCAATAGGGAAGTCGTTTGCTACAACTGATTTGCGTAGTGCTGGTTTTCATAGTGATTGGGAGATTAATCCACTTTATGATCTTTGTTCTCCAGGGGGTGAACCGAGAAAAACTATAGCATTTCAAAATTTTATGGAGTCAGGTGATAAAATCATTATTTGCACCCATGCGACTTTAAGATTTGCTTTTGATAAAATTGATATTGATGCTTTTAATGAATGTCTAATTGCTATTGATGAATTTCATCATGTGTCCTCAGATGTTGAGAACAAATTAGGAGAACTGCTACGAAATATAATGTACAATACAGATGCTAGTATTTTAGCAATGACAGGTTCATATTTTAGAGGAGATAGCGTAGCTGTACTATCCCCACATGATGAGCAGAAGTTTACAAAGATTACTTATAATTATTATGAACAACTAGACGGTTATCAATATCTTAAATCGCTTGGAATTGGTTTTCATTTTTATCAAGGTAAATATTTGGATTCTATTAGTAGTACAATTGATATAAATCGCAAAACAATTATTCATATCCCAAATGTAAACGCGGCAGAGTCCACAAAAGAAAAAATAGCCGAAGTTGACTCTATCATTGATAAGTTGGGAAAATATATCAAGACAGATGAATTCGGAATTTTTCATGTTCAGGCTGATAATGGTAAAATTTTAAAAATCGCTGATTTAGTCAATGATGATCCTTTACAAAGAGAAAAAGTAATTAGGTATTTAAGAAATATTAGTAAAATTGATGATGTCGATTTTATAATAGCACTTGGAATGGCCAAAGAAGGATTTGATTGGCCTTTTTGTGAAAGTACACTAACGGTTGGTTATAGGGGATCTTTGACAGAAATAATACAAATAATTGGTCGCTGTACTAGAGATAGTGAAAATAAATCTCACGCTCAGTTTACCAATTTAATTGCCATGCCTGATGCGGAAGATTCAGAAATTATAAATAGTGTTAACAATATACTCAAAGCAATAGCTGCATCCCTATTAATGGAAGAAGTTTTGGCACCCAAGTTTAATTTCCAATCAAAGGCAAAAGACTCCGATGATGCAGTTAATTTGGTAGTAAAAGGATATAAAGAACCAAATTCCAAAAATGTACAAGATATTATTGATAATGATATCATAGATTTAAAAGCAAAAATATTACAATCGCCAGATATTCAAAGTTGTTTTGGAAATAAGAGTGATGCCAAAATGATCAACACAGTTTTAATTCCAAAAATTATACAGGAGGTTTATCCAGGTTTAAGTTCTGAGGAATTGGTGGAACTTGGGGATTATATTATTACCAGTTCTGTTATTCAGAGTGGCAATATTATATCTAAAGGTAGAGATAAATTTTTGACATTTTCAGATAGATTAGTTAATGTAGACGAATTAAACATGGATCTGATATATTCAATTAATCCCTTTTGCAATGCATTTGAGGTAATGTCAAAATCACTTAATAAAAAAGTTTTTAAAGCTATCCAGCAGTGCATTCAAGCATTAAGAATAAGAATTACCGATGATGAGGCAATGCTTTTATGGCCAAAGGTTCAAGACTTTTATAGGGTAATGGGAAAAGCACCAAGTTTAGATGCAATGGATCCAAATGAAAAACGATTGGCAGAGGTTTTGGTATATCTTAGACAAATTAAAAGTGAAACGTGATGAGTAAAAGGGAACAATTACTGTCTTTAATTAAAGAAGATCAATTTGGATTACTCAAATCAAATACTTCATATAGGTTAAAAGATGAGAAGGATTGTATTCTTATAACTTCGTTTGAAGAAATTCATGCTTTTGTTGAAGAAAATAATAGAGAACCTCAATCTAATTTAAATAATATGATTGAGTTTCAACTATACGCAAGGCTTAAAGCCATACGTGAAGATGCGAAGAAAGTGAGAATTTTAAAGCATTACGATTTTATAGGGTTACTAAAACAACCAGAAGTAAAGGAGATAACTATAGAAGATATTTTATTGGATGACCCATTAGGTTTACTTAATGATGATAGTGAAAAAGAAATTTTCAATTTAAAATACGTAAATCCTGCAAGTCGAATCAAACCAGACTACCTTTCTCGCCGAAAAATCTGCCCTGATTTTTCTAACTATCATTATCTTTTTACAGCAATACATGATGAATTATCATCAAAAAAAAGACATTTAATTAGTTACAATCCGAGAGACTTAAAAGAGGGGAGCTTTTATGTTTTAGACGGGATACTTCTATTCTTAAAGACCGTCGATGGCTCAAATGACTCTTATGATTATAAGAGCGGTGCTCGCGAAAGATATGATGGAAGAACATTGTGCATATTTGATAATGGTACACAATCCGACATGCTTTTTAGATCGCTTGATAAGGCATTACAGTTAGACGGTTACAGTATAAGTGATTTAAATACAATTTCAGTAAAGTCTGAAACAGTGAATGACGATGATATATTGAATGGATATATCTACATACTTAAAAGTCTAAATCCCAATGTTACTCATTTCAAGGATTTATATAAGATTGGGCATACAACAGGATTAGTTTCTGAAAGGATAAAAAATGCCAGAAGTCAATCAACATATCTTTTTCATGAAGTAGAAGTTGTTTCTACATTTAGATGTTTTAATATATTATCTTATAATATAGAGCAAACTATTCATCATTTTTTTTCAGTTGTTAATCTTGATATCGAAATGTTCAATGGAAATGTTTCATATAAACCAAGAGAATGGTTTAATGTTCCGTTGAAAGTTGTTGAAGAAGTAATTCATCTAATATTGACAGGTAAGTTGAATAATTATTATTTTGATCCAAAAATTAATAATCTGGTTGAAAGAAGTAAGTAAATAACTCTTAAAGGCTTTTAAGCCATAAAACTAATTTAGCTATTTTCAAGATTTTTTAAGAAGTAACTCAATGGCATCCCCATTCTCTTTTTAAAAATATCATTAAACTGCTGTGCAGTTCCAAATCCTGCTTCTTCAGCAATAACACCAAAATTGTAGCTACGTAGTTTAGAGTCTTCTTCAAGCTTTTTAACTATATAGGCAATTCGAAGGCTGCTGATATAATCAGGATAAGACATTCCCTTGTGAAAATTAATAACCTGCGATAAATACTTATAGTTGGTTCCAAAACTTATCGCCAGCTTTTCTATTTTTAAGTCCTTTTTCAAATAGCCTAAAGTTTCTTCAAATTTAGCCAGTTTCCTTAGAAGTCCTTCTTCTAAATCATCTGATATGTTTGGCCGCTGCGCCCTGCTGGTATTTTGAACCAGCGGAAGCATATTTGTTTTTTTATAGCTGTCAAAGTTCTTTTTATAACGGCGAAGCTGAAAGTTTCGGTATCCAAGATATCCTGCAATGGGAATCATCAGACAGGAAAGGGCCAGCAGAGCCCTGCGCATTTTTTTTTCGGTATTAAGTTCGTGCCTGATTTCTACATTGTTGTTTATGAGCTTTGCGGTGTCATATTCTTTATAAATGCGGCTTGACAGATATTTATAATTTGTGTATAGAATTTTATCAGCCTGAATAAGTTTTGTGGTGTAATGAAGCTCTGATTCACGGTCAGTTTTTCCTCTGTAATAATCGATCAGCATTTCGTAGGTCTTTCTCAGATCAGGCCTGATATACTTAGTGTCCGTAAAAATTTCATCTACTTTTATCAGAAATGGATAGGCAAGTTCTCTTTTTCCGCTATCCCAGTAAGAGCTGGCTATATAGAAATAGGCAACAGCAATATTTGCAAAGTCTTTCTGTTTTTCAAGTTCAGGCAGAGAACTACTTAGTTTTGCCATAGCCTGCGAGTAAAATTTGCGGTAGTAATCATTGACACCTTCGGAATGTTTTAGATATGACAGCATTGAAGAATCCTTAAGCCTGCCGCTTTCCTGCACGGCCTTTTCATTAATATCCGCTGATTGGTGGTAATTACCGAGCTTGGTGTAACAGAGCGATAAGGAGTGAAGACAGTTTAGATAAGCACGGGAATTCTTGTCTCTGAAGTAGTCGGCACATTTCAAAAGGATTGAAACCGCTTCATTGTAAAAACCCAGATAGTACTTTACCAAAGCAATATTATACTGGGTTTTGTATTTTAAATAATCATCGCTGCCGCCGGCAATGAGTTTGTTGGCAGAGAGATAGCAGTCCAGAGCTTTATTGTAATCTTTGCCGCTATAGTAAACTATACCCTTAGTTAGCAGTGCTGAACCTATCTTGTCATTTTTTTTCGTCAGCTCCGAAGCTATCAGGACACTATCCGAATATGCAATTTTCTGTCCGTACTCCACTTCATAAATATAATTTTTATATCCATTAATAACCTCGTCCAGATTCTCTTCTTTTTTGGCTTTTTCCAGATAGGCATTCAAATATGGAAACACATCCGGCCGGCCCTTCAGCTGATCTATCGTCTCCTCCAGAGATTCGTAATCCTTTTGCAGAAGATTTTTATTTTGACTGTACAGATTTGATATCTGAGCAATCAAAAGAACTATCGTAAGTAACCATACATGTTTAATCATTAGGTCGATTTAAGTATTTGACACATGGAAAGTTTGAGACAAGGATATTAATTTCCAGAATAGGCATAAAGTTACGCAAACGTTTAAAAATACAAGTTTTTTCCTAGGAAAAAATACCTGTGAAATTCCGGAAATTACCATCAAACTTTCCGGAAGTCAGATAGTTAGTGCTTGCAGGGTCCGTGTGGTGTGTCTAAGTTTGTTTTGAATTCAAGGACAAGGATTGCATTTGCCAATCCAGGTTCACTAATCCGGGTTAATGGGCTGATAAATTATTTATTTAACGAAACCTATTGACAAAATGAAAAATCTATCTTTTATAGCACTGTTTCTAATCAGTACCGCATGCAGTACGGATAGTATAGTATAGAGGAAAACACTTCTACAGCACAGAATACAGCAAAAAAAACGAATCTGTCAGGAGTTGCAGCATCAAATTCCTTCAACCCGTATGATAATGTGGGAGAATCCTATCTGCTGCTGCTTGATAATTATGATATCTTTCATCCAAAGCCGTCAAATTCAATAGATGCCAAGGAAGTTCTTGAAACAATTGGTACAGGAATGGGGATACTCAATGCCAGCTATATACCCGAGAGTCTTCAATCAATTGCTGCAGTGCAGCAGCTTTCTATTGATGACTTAAGTCTTGCGATTTCTCAATCAGGACTTAGCACACAGGCACAGGGGATGCTGCTTAACTGCATTTCAGGGCTTCTGCTGCTTAAAGAGCAAGATGCGGCTTATGATGAAGCTTATGCTTTTCTGATAGCTTTTGAATCGCAGGTTATATCTTCAAATTTGAGTGCCGAAGAAAAGCAGATACTGCTGTCAACATTGTCTATTGTCAGATATGATATTTATAACGGAAGTGCTCGCAAAGGGAAAGACAGGGATTGGGAGCTGTCTGTGGGTAATTTTGTTTCGACAGCCTACGGTGCAAAACAGAGTTCTTCCCATGCAATCATAAACGCGGGAATTTCAAATATTCTACATTGAAAATCAAGTAATGAAAGAGGCTAGGGGCGAAATACAGTTTCAAATATTCTATGAAAGTTATGAAAAAGTCCTTAGCCTGCTTTCGAAAAAGCATACTGAAAAGATAATTGTCATTTTTCCAATAAAAATAAATTGTGAAATCCATATTTCAGTTTTCATAAATAAAGAGGCTTCAGTTAATATAAAAAGAACTTTAAGTGAACAGCCTTCAACTGAATATCTTTACCTTCTCCAAATTGACAATACCAATATAATTTTGAACCACAATCTATTGGAACTTTATGTCAATGGAGAAGTGTTCGTAAAAATTGAGGCAGAAGATATTAAACTGACGGTACAGATATTTAAGAAACTATATAATGCAGAACTAAAGAAAGAAGGGAGAATGCTTGCGCAGCTTTATATAAAAATATTTTTTCAGCATCTTTTTCAGATGCTCAGCAGACTAGAAAGTTTTGATCTGAGAGAAGAAGTATTAGCCAAGCAGTTTATACGCTTATTGCATTCAAAAAAAATTCCTCTGCATTATGTGAAGGATTACGCAGAGCAGCTTTTCGTAAGCAGGAGATATCTAACTGCAGCAGTTCATAAATCACTAGGGAGAACTCCAAAATCTATTATCGACAATATACTTGTTGAAAAGGCACGGGAAATGCTGAGAACAAAAATTACGATCTACAATGCTGCTGAGGAGCTGGGATTTGAAAGTCATGCTTCCTTTACATCATTTTTTAAAAAACATACAGGGCTAACTCCCAGTGAGTACCGGCTTAATAAAAATCAAAAAAAATGATCCAGAACTATCCCTTAGAGTGGCTGGATTCTCTGATTTCCATTACTCTCAACCCTTCAAAAATGTATCTTCGGGATCTTGGGAAAGACGATATCCAGAACCTGTCTGAAAAAGCTGTCATTGAAGCTGTTCATATACAGTCTGAGCTGAAGAACCAGATTTTTGCTCTGCATAAAGAAAATCAGATACGACTGCTTGTACAAAAATATCATTCGGCACTTATCATTCTTCTTGATACTCTTGACCATTATTTGAAAGATTTTTCTTTTAGCAAGGAAGAGTACGGAAATATTGCAGGAACTCTTATATCATGCCTTGATGAATTATTATTTTTTATTGAAGCACGTTATTTGAATTATCTGACATTAGAAGAAAGAGTTCCGCCGACTTATCTGAACGTATCCAGAAATGAGATGAAACTGAAGCTTAACCGTCTTCAAAAGAAATTAATTGCCGATGTGGCAGATCCAGTATTCACCTCTATCGTCTTGGACAGCCTTTATCGCTTTGTGCAATCTAAAAAAACGGAAACAATAACTTTACGCGAGCTGCTTTACCGAAAAGAGCTGTTGCAGAAACTGGAGCAGCACGGCAGCGATGAAAGACGTACAAGTTTATATAATAGTCTGCACGAGCTACTGGTTTACATGAATTATAACAGCCGAGATTATATCAACTATTTCACCAAAAGTATCGCTGAAAAGGTAAATGCTTTAGAGACAAAGACTGAGCGGATTGACAGTCTTCATTTTCATTACAAAGAATTCAGCCAGATGCAGTCGCACCAGAGTTTTGTGCTCTATCCTGAACATGAAAATCTTAAGCTGATACTGGACAACTGGTTCCGTCAGGAAATTCTTTATCTTGAAAAAACAATGCATCTTCCAGAGAATGTCCGTGAAATAAAGAAAGGAATCAGGCAACCACTCGCAGTACAGGAAAAGATAAAGGTTAATCTTTCTGCAGACCAGCTGGCGTTGATACTTCGAGCTTGTGATGAATCCCAGCTCTTGGTATCCCGTTCAATGAGCCAGGTATTCAAACAGATTATTCCCTTTGTGTCTACTCCGCTGAAACAGCAGTTATCGTATGACGCTGTCAGAAGTAAAGCGTACCATGCGGAGGAGAGGGATAAGGAAATTGCCAAGAAAATATTGGAGAAATTGATCAGTAAGATTGACACTTACTAAAAATATCAGCTTTTGCTTTCTTCTTTTTCAGATTTCCTGATATTGATAGGCAGTCCGACCTTAAAACCAAAGTTTGTGTCAAGATCAGGATGGACTTTTAAATCATCTCTTGAAACGAATAGCAAAATACTTACAACGCTTTTCTTTTCTGATTTCACATTAATCATAAAGCCAGTTTCAAATGGTAGAGTTTCTTTCTTAACCAATGCTTCATTTTTGCTGTATCCAATTTTGGCGTAGACGCCTATGACCTTTGATGAAATGTAAAGTTCGGTACTGTATTTTTGAAGAAATCCATAAGAATATGGAGCTCCGTCTTTTGTGAAGTAGCCCGTTTTTTTCTTTTCCTCGACCATTGTTCCTGTATCAATGCTTTCAGGATTAGTGTTATAAATGAAATCTTTTTTACTGAAATCCTTAAAGTTGGAAGCTCTCCCAAAGTCAGCCAGAGCCCTCAACATTAAAAAGGCGCCGGACTTTGTTGTGGCAACGTGATTAAAACTAGCCTTTATGCCGTACAAATCCCCTTTGGTATCGCTGAAACGATCGGCAAAAGTTTGTATGCTGCTGTTATTATTGTAAATGTCAAGGATTTCTCTTTCGTAGTAGGGAGACAAACCAAAGTAAGTATTGTATTCAATAGTCCATATGTCCTTAAATAGTTTGATCTGTTTATCATTTACTTCATCTTCGATATTCTCTGCCCTCACAAGAATCCTGTCATAATCTTTAAATAATTTCGCCAAATCGAGGCCGTCAGGAACTTTAATTTCCAAAGTTTCTTCACTTCTTCCCCTTATTACTAAGGTAGTCTGTTTTCCGTTTTTTACCGCCGCGATAAGAGTGTCGTAATCGGCGTATTTTGCATTTGGATCTGGATTTTTATAATATTTTTCGAGAAACTTTAGCAGGTCTTTTTTATCGGCTGGCTCTAAAGGTTCTTGTACATACTTAGAGAACCAGCCTAAAGTCTGCATCAAATTCTGATGTTGCAGTTTTCCTCCAAATATCCCATACCAACTCTCGTTAAGCTCTGATTTAGGAAGTTCCAGATCTACCAGAATGTTATTTAATATCCTTAGTGTATCAGCTACTTTTTGCGTAAGTTCCTTTTGCGTAAGGTAATTTAAATAGCGTGCCCTGTTTGCTTTTCCACTGTCGACATTGTCTTTAATAGCAGGATAAAATTTTCCATTGCCAAACCACGCAGGTGCAAATAGATTCAGGCTTAAACTTCCCTTTTTACTTCCGCCGTCTTTGTTATCAAAGATAAATGCACCTTCATCGACAGAGAATGAACCATCAACTGTAGCTAAAAAATACTTGCTGCTGATCAGGGCACCGCTGAGAGAAAGTTCTGTTTTTTTTTCATCATACTCATAGGCAAAACCCTGTTTTGCATTATTTTCTCCTAATACCATGAAGTTGATATCCTGCATGATATTCTTATTGAAAGCAGATTCATTCAGAGGATTTTTTAAGGTGTCTGGAACAGCAGCTTTGAGTTCTTGCGCTTGAGAAAGCAAGGGCAATACTAAAAATATTGGAAGCAATAAGCTTTTATGAATTATGGTTTTCATATCATTGGTTTTGCTTCAAATGTAGGAAACAACGAGTTAATTTATATAGGTAAAAATACCTATTTTGTTAATAATTAGTAATTTATATTCTAGGGCACAACTTGGGGCACAACTTTAAAGTTGTGCTTTTTTAGTTTTATGCAATGCGGTTACTTTGTCCTGTAAATAAACCATAATTCTTCTATTGGTTTATTCATAGTATGAGATGATGTTGAATGATAAATGGAAATGCTATGTTAAATTCTATTTCATGGAACAGTTACCTATTGGCTGTTGCTACTGTATTACTTTTATGGTATCTGTATACCGGATTTCGCTATTATTCGTCTGAGATAAAGCAGATTCTTTCGGGCAGAAAGAAAATTGGTTTTCCGTCATTAGGAAAAAAAACAAAAAATGATTCATTTCATTCTTCTGACCTGGAAGATGTTAATCCTACAAATCTCAATGAAGCATTTGATGAATCTTTTGCCACTCTTGATGAGGTTAAAGAACTATCAGCACGTATTACTGAGGCCGTTTCAGAAAGCGCCGAAATAAGACGTTCAAAGGAGGAATTCAAAAATTATATCAGATTAATATTCTCTGATTATCCTTATGTAAAAATTTCCTCTTTACGCGGCAATGTAAATAATCTGCTTGCTTACCAGTCCAAAAAGCATCCAGAACTTCGTCTTACTTCTCAAGAGGCAGATCACCTATGGGAAGAAAATAATTAAATAACAGCAGAGGAATTTTCCCCGTCCGCTCTAGTGCGGTATGGTAAAATGTGACAAGGAGAATAGATGATGTGACGGCGCTGTTCCTCTGCTTTTTGTATTAGTATTAATCTTTAAAATGATGTGTGATGGTCAGTGATGGAATAAAATTAAAGCGTTTTTTTAAAACAAACAAGGTGTTAGTAGGCACAATTCTTTTGGTTATACTAATTAACGGGAATGGATATGCTCAAGACGGCGTTGCTGGAATAAATGAAGCCAACCAAAAAGTAAGAAGCTATTTTGATGCCGGTACGGAACTTATGTACGCCGTTGGAGCAATACTTGGGCTCATAGGAGCGGTGAAAGTATATCAGAAGTGGAATGCAGGGGATCCCGATACAGGGAAAGTTGCTGCGGCATGGTTTGGAAGCTGCGTGTTTTTGGTCGTTGTGGCTACAGTGATCAAATCTTTTTTTGGTGTCTAAAATCTGAAAATGAGCAGTGTTTATCAGATTAACAAAGGAATTAATCAGTCAATTGAATTTAAAGGACTTAAAGCCCAGTACATATGGTATCTGGGAGGAGGTGTTGTGGGACTGATGATTGTTTTTGCAGTGCTTTTTATAATCGGTATTCCTTCACTTGTCTGTGTGGCATTTATAGGAACGGCAGGAACTGTAATGGTGCTGAAGATTTATAAAATGAGCAGACAGTATGGCGAATATGGGATGATGAAAGCTCTTGCATCAAGACAGGTTCCTAAAAGTGTCAAGGTTCGCAGCAGGGCTGTTTTTATGAAGTTATAGTTGTAGAACGTTGGATAAATGAAGAATGATTATGAAAGTCTTAAACTTATATGCCGGGATTGGAGGAAACCGTAAAAATTGGAAAAATGTTTCAGTTACTGCCGTTGAGCTCGATCCATTATTGGCGGAAGCTTACGGACAGAAGTTTCCGCAGGATGTAATAGTAGTCGGTGATGCGCACCAGTATCTTTTAGATCATTATAAAGAATTTGAATTTATCTGGTCATCACCGCCGTGCCAGTCGCATTCCTCTTTCAGGCAGAACATCTGCGTAAGATTTCGCGGCACTCCTGCGGTATTTCCCGATATGAAGCTGTATCAGGAAATTTTATTTCTGCAGCACAATGCCGGGTGCTTATGGGCTGTAGAAAATGTTAAGCCTTATTACACTCCGTTGATCGAACCCAATGCTGTTCTGCAGCGCCACCTTTTCTGGTCCAATTTTGAGATTCCAGAGTCAAATATGCAGGCAGTGATTAAGATACGCCATGCACAGATTCCCGATCTTGAAGAGTCTTTGGGATTCTGTTTGAAGGGATCTAATATTCCAAATAAAAGGCAGGTCCTTCGCAATTGCGTGGATCCGCAGCTTGGCCTTCATATACTAAATACTGCCAAAAGTATTTGGCAGGAAAAAGTAAAAATTAGTAAAACCAGAAAAAATGGAAAAGGAGTTAGATGATGTTTTACCGATTATGGATGTGCAGCATGACTGCATTTTATCAAAGCAGGGAGATATAACTGTGGTATTTAAGGCGGAGCTTCCTGAGATTTTTACGCTTTCTGACCAGGAATATGAGGCGTTTCACCAGTCATGGATAAAGGCTGTAAAAATACTGCCCAAGTTCACTGTCTTTCATAAACAGGACTGGTTTCTAGAAAGCAGTTATAAAGCAGGTTTTGAAAATGAAGACAGCAGTTTTTTGACAAGAAGCAGTGAGCGGTTTTTCAATGAAAGGCCATTTCTTAATCACTCTTGCTATATTATGATTACCAAGAAACCAACAGGAAGAAAAAATTCCAGTTCGTTATTTTCTAATCTTATAAGGAATAATATTGTGCCTGACGAAACACTAAACATTCACTTTCTTCAGGATTTCATTGACAGCACAGGCCAGTTTAAAAGAATTATAGAAGACAGCGGATTCATCAGCCTGACAAGACTTAGAGATGATGAGCTGAAAAGCCAGAGCAGAAAGACAGGTCTTATAGAAAAGTACTGTTTTTTATCTGAAAATGAAAATGCGTATGTCTATAATGATCTTAAGTTTTCAGATGGTATGCAGATAGGAGATAAGCACAGCCAGCTTTTTACGCTTGGCGATGCCGCTGATCTCCCGGCGCTCTGTGGTTCGAGGATCAATTTTGACAGGTATTCAACAGATAGGACGAAGTTCAGCGTAGGTTTTGCTTCAACGCTAGGCCAGCTGTTGTCGTGCAATCATATATACAACCAGTATATTTTTATTGAAGATGCGCAGAAGACAATCCAGAAATTGGAAAGCAAAAGGTTAAGACTGCAATCATTGTCTGCTTACAGCAGGGAGAATATGATTGCAAGGGATGCAACCAATGATTTTTTGAACGAAGCTATCGCCCAACAGCGACTGCCTGTCAAAGCGCATTTCAATGTGCTTGCCTGGACATCTGAAAAAGAAGAACTGAAAAACATAAAAAACAAAGTTTCATCTGCTCTGGCACAGATGGATGCTGCAGCCAAACAGGAAACCGTCGGTGCTCCTCAGATCTATTGGGCGGGTATTCCCGGCAATGCGGCCGACTTTCCAATGAATGATGCCTTTGACACATTTACCGAGCAGGCAGTCTGTTTTCTGAATATGGAAACGGGGTACAGGTCTTCCTTAAGTCCATGCGGGATCCGTTTGGGAGACCGCCTGACCGGAAAACCTGTTCATGTGGATATCAGTGATGAGCCTGTGAAGATGGGAATCTGCACCAATAGAAACAAGTTTATACTTGGCCCTTCGGGAAGCGGTAAATCCTTTTTTACCAATCACATGGTCAGAAGTTATTACGAGCAGGGAACACATATTGTTTTGGTTGATGTCGGGCACAGCTATAAAGGTCTTTGTGACATGGTAAATGGCTATTATTTTACCTATGACGAAAAGAACCCGATCCGGTTCAATCCTTTTTACATCGGAGAGGGAGACAGTCTGGACACCGAGAAGAAAGAAAGCATCAAAACACTGCTTTTGGCATTGTGGAAGAAAGATGACGAAACCTTTAACAGAAGCGAGTACGTGGCGCTTTCCAATGCCCTGCAGCTGTATTATGAAAACCTCGAAAAGGATAAATCAATTTTTCCGTGTTTCAATACTTTCTACGAGTTTTTGAAAGAGGAGTTCGTTGCAATTCTACAGAGCGACAAAGTAAAGGAAAAGGATTTCGATGTGAATAATTTTCTGTACGTGCTTCGCCCTTATTACAGCGGGGGAGAGTTTGATTATCTGCTAAATGCCACTGAGAATCTCAATCTGCTGAAAGAACGTTTTATAGTATTTGAACTTGACAACATAAAAGACCATCCGATACTATTTCCGGTAGTTACTATCATTATCATGGAGGTGTTTATCAGCAAGATGAGAAAATTGAAAGGAATCCGAAAAATGATCCTAATTGAGGAAGCCTGGAAAGCCATTGCCAGAGAAGGGATGGCAGAGTACCTGAAGTACTTATTCAAGACCGTGCGGAAGTTCTTTGGCGAGGCTATAGTAGTGACTCAAGAGGTTGAAGACATTATTTCTTCACCGGTTGTGAAGCAGGCCATAATCAATAACAGCGACTGCAAGATTCTTCTGGACCAAAGTAAATACCAGAATAAATTTGACCAGATTCAGGAGCTGCTGGGACTGACTGATAAGGAGAAAGCACTCGTCCTTTCGGTGAACAAAGCGAATGATCCTTCCAAGAAATATAAAGAGGTTTTTATCTCACTTGGCGGGATGCTGTCAAAGGTGTACAGAACCGAAGTGTCTCTGGAGGAATATCTCGCTTATACTACAGAGGAAAGCGAAAAGGTGAAAATGAATGCCTTCGCTGCCAAGTTTGGCGGGGACATTAAAAAAGGGATTGCCGCTATGGCTCAGGAATTAAGAAACGGAACTTAAATTATTGGGAAATGAATATGAAAATTAAGGCTGCCACATTTTTAATGTGCTTCTTTTTAGCCAGCATGCCTGCAAGACCTGCAGAAAAAACAGTGGCTCTGCCGATACTGGAGATTGTAAAAGCAGTTACCAAGAAAGTGATAAAGGCCATTGACCTTGGGATCCAAAGGCTTCAGAACAAGACCATCTGGCTGCAGAATGCACAGAAGCAGATTGAAAACACGCTTTCAAAACTGAAACTCGATGAGATTTCGGATTGGACAAAAAAACAGCGGGATCTCTACAAGGATTATTATGAAGAGCTGCAGAAAGTAAAATCTATTATAACCTATTATCAGAGGATAAAAGAGATTTCAGCAAAACAGACCCGACTGATTGATGAATATGAAAAAGCTTGGAATCTCTTTAAAAGAGACGAACATTTCAAGGTTTCAGAACTGGAATATATGGAAAAAGTGTATGACGGCATCCTTGGAGAAAGCATGAAGAATATCGATCAGATATTTTTAATCATCGAGTCTTTTGCCACGCAGATGAGCGATCTGAAAAGGCTCGAAATCATAAATGCGGCGGCAGATCAGATAGATTCAAACTATAATGACCTGAGGCTTTTCAACCAGCAGAATGTGCTGCTCAGCCTTCAGCGGGCAAAAACGGATGCTGATACAAATAAGGTGAAACAATTTTACGGAATACCGTAATCAACTTTAAAAATGATGAAAAAGACAATAATGCTGCTTATGGCAGTGTGTTTAGCTGTCTGCCAGCTTCAGGCCCAGCAGGCAAAGCAGAAAAGAATGCTGCTCCTTCAGATAGCGGCGCTGCGCACCTACGCGGATTATGCTGCAAAAGGCTATAAGGCAGTTAAAAAGGGACTTAATTTCATATCCGATGCCAAGAAAGGAGAACTGAGCCTGCACAGCGATTATTTCACATCGCTGGCAGCAGTCAATCCAAAAGTAAAAAACTACGGCAGGGCTGCTGAAATAATCGCTCTTCAAGTTAAAATTGTAAAGACTTATAAAAGGACAATGGGAAGCCTCCATCAGGATGATCTGTTTCACGGCAGCGAACTTGATTATATTGAAAGAACCTTCAAACGCCTGCTGGACAGCTGCGGCGACAGTCTTGATACGCTGCTTTTAATTACAGCCAGCACTTCACTTGAGATGAAAGATGATGAGCGGATTGCACGCATTGATAAACTGTATGAAGCTGCGCAGGGAGATTATGCTTTCTGCGAGAAATTCAGCGGTGAACTTAAAATGCTGGCATTATCAAAAGCTAAAGAAAAAAATGATGCCAGACAGGCAGGTGCTCTGCTTGGTTTATAAACTAACATATCATGAAAAAGATATTTATATTTTTTATAACAGTACTTCTTTACTGCATGCCTTTTCCAGTAAAGGCGCAGTCGGCTGAAATCCAGCAGCTCATTTTAAATATCGAAAAGCTGTCGCAGTTTAAAAAGATTTTGAGCGACATGAAAAAAGGATATGATATTCTCAGCGGAGGTTACAAGTCCGTTAAGGATATGTCGAAAGGAAATTTTTCGCTGCACAAAACTTTTCTGGATGCTTTGATGCAGGTTAGCCCTGTAGTCAAGAATTACAAAAGAGTAGGGGATATTATTGAATATCAGTTTACGCTTATGAAGGAAAGCAGAAAAGGGATAGACAATATTATAAAAAATGAAAGGTTCAGCACGAAGGAAATCCAGTATTTTGAAAAAGTCTATTCAAATTTAAGCAGGGAAAGCCTTCGTAATATTGAGGAACTGACTTCAATTGTGACAGCGGACAAGCTCAGAATGAGTGATGACGAAAGACTGGAGGCAATTGATAAAATACATGAAGACATGCAACTTAAGGTGCTGTTTATTAGGGATTTTAACGGCTCGGCTACTGTGCTTGCGCTGCAGCGATTCAAGGAATCAAATGATGCGGCTGTTGTGAGAAATAGTTATCAGTTCAAGAATTAAACCTATTGTTATGGCAAATATATTTAAATCTGCGCTGGTTTGTCTTTTTATATTTCCTGCTGGAGTTTCTGCGCAGGGACTTGGGGATGAGATCGGCAGTCTACATAGCGTTCTGGAACAGCTTTATAATGAAATGATGCCGCTCTGCGGCAATCTGATTGGAGTCGGGCAAGGGCTGGCGGGTTTTGCCGCAGTCTTCTATATCGCTTCAAGGGTCTGGCGGCATATTGCCAATGCGGAACCTATTGATTTCTATCCGCTCTTCAGGCCGTTTGTGATCGGTTTCTGCATAATGATTTTTCCTTCTGTTCTGGCACTCATAAATGGTGTTATGAAGCCGACTGTTACTGCTACCGCTTCAATGGTCGATGGATCAAACAAAGCGATCGAAGTGCTGCTGAAGGAAAAAGAAAAAGCAGTGAAAGAAAGCGCACCGTGGAAAATGTATGTCGGAGTGCTGGGCACAGGTGACCGTGACCGCTGGTATAAATATACCCATGACGGTGCAGATCCTTCAGATGAAGGACTTATGGAAGGCATTGGTAATGATGTAAAATTTGCAATGGAAAAAGCTTCGTACAGTTTCAGGAATTCTGTAAAGGAATGGTTGAGCGAAATTCTGAGAATTCTCTTCGAGGCTTCTGCATTGTGCATTGATACGCTCAGGACTTTCCAGCTGGTGGTGCTGTCTATTTTAGGTCCTTTAGTGTTCGGCATTGCGGTCTTTGACGGATTCCAGCATACTTTGACCGTCTGGCTTGCCAGGTATATAAACATTTATCTCTGGCTTCCAGTTGCCAACATTTTCGGAAGCATTATTGGGAAGATTCAGGAACAGATGCTCAGACTCGATATTTCTCAGATTAATACTTCAGGCGACACTTTTTTCAGCAGGACCGATATCGGATATTTGATTTTCATGATCATAGGAATTGTGGGCTATTTTACTGTCCCTTCCGTCGCCAATTATATCGTGCATGCATCTGGAGGAAGTGCACTGGGACAGAAAGTGACAACTCTGTTTGGAGGATCTACTTCTTCTGTAGTAGGCGGCGCTGCGACAGGGGCTGGAATGGTAATGGATTCAATGGGCAATGCAGCCGGCAGAATGAGCCAGAGCATGAGTTCCTCAGCAGCAGCGTCACCTTATTTTGAAGAGAAAGGGAATTATATGAGCGATAAGCTCAAAGGAAATTCTAAAACTTAAAAGCAATCAATCATGTTTACAAAGATGAAAAATATAGATACTGCTTTTCGCCATGTCAGAGGATTTACAATGTTTGTTGTTCTGGGCTGTACAGCCATAACCTGCTATGCTCTGTATAAAAGTTTCGCCTCTGTGGCATTGATGCAGGATAAGGTATATATCCTCGCAAATGGAAAAGCGCTTGAAGCATACGCGTCTGACCGCAAGGACAATGTGCCTGTTGAAGCGAGGGATCATATAAAGACATTCCATCAGTTTTTCTTCAGCCTTGACCCCGATGATAAAGTAATTAAAACAAACGTAACAAAGGCGCTTTATCTGGCAGACAATTCTGTAAAGCGCATCTATGATGACTTGAAAGAGAATGGATATTATTCAGCCATTATATCAGGAAATATCAGCCAGACTGTTGCGATAGACAGCATCCGAATTGATATTAATGAATATCCCTATCGCTTCAAGTGTTTTGCCCGGCAGAATATCATAAGGACAACAAGCATTCTGAACAGGAACCTTATAACTGAAGGAACACTGCGAAATGTTTCAAGGAGCGATAATAATCCGCATGGATTTTTAATTGAGCGCTTCAATACGCTGGAGAATAAAGATCTTGGAACAGTTAACAGAAAGCCATGAGAGGTTTGTTTCAAAAACAAAAATGGAATTCCGAGCCGTCAAGGTTGTATCTGATTATCAGATTCTGGTGGGTAACAAAAATGAATCGGCTTACAAGAGGCCTTTCAAAATCACAGCTCCAGTTTTCTCTGGTCATTTTTGCGGTGCTTGGAACAGGAATATGCAGTTATACAACATTGAGCGGTTTCCTTTTAGACAGAAGGGGATCAATTCATATTGATGCACTAAAAATGCTTAAGCCTGCTTATGATGAAAGTGTAGAAATGAAATTTCTAGAAGTGCCAGTTAAGCAATATGCTAAGCAATCCAATCTCAGCATATACATTGACAGTGTTATAAAAGCTGTTGAGATAATCGATTTGTCTGGAAATTATGACTTCAAGGGACGAGACTTTAAAAATAGTCCAACGACTAGAGAGACTAATTGATCGAACTATAACAAATACAATTATGGAAAATAAAACACTTTCAGTAAAAGAGCAAAAAAAACGCAGATTGCTGCTTGTTCTTCCGCTGCTTGTCCTTCCGTTTATAACCATGCTATTCTGGGTATTGGGAGGCGGGAAAGGAACGGTAAATCCACCTTTAGGAGCTGAAAAAACAGGATTTAATATGCTGCTTCCAAATCCAAAACTAAAAGAGGATTCAAGTTTGGATAAAATGAGCTACTATGACCAGGCAGCAGTGGATTCGATAAAACTGCAGGAACAGAAAAAGAAAGATCCTAATTACTCACTTTCTTCTCAAAATGAGGATAGTCCTGAATCGAAGCTGTTTTTGGATATGGATGCGTCTTCATGGAATGGAAAAAGAAGCAGACTGAATACAGCCTCTTTACAGCCTGAGAATGAAAGAAAGATGTATCAGAAACTCGAAGCACTTCAGAGAGCAATTGCAGAGCCTTCAAAACAAAGCGAGTATGGTCAAGATATGAGAGAATTTCAGTATCAGAAACCGCCTTATGGAGAATCGGCCGAAATGAAGAATCTTGAACAGCTGATGGCGGCAATGAGCGCGCCATCTGAACCTGACCCAGAACTTGCCCAGCTTGGCGGCATGCTTGAAAATATTCTGGATATCCAGCATCCTGAACGAGTTCAGGAAAAACTTCGCCAGAACTCCAAAGTTCAAAAAGGAAAAGTTTTTTCAGTGAGCAGAAAAGCTGATGAGGAAAACCAAAGCTTTCTGGAGAACAGCACGAAAATAAAAGGAGAGGCGGCAGTAAATTCATTTTATTCGCTTGAAAGTGAAATTGCACAGGAAGAAGTTCAGAATGCGGTTGAAGCTGTGATTCATGAAACTCAGACCATTGTCAACGGTTCTATTGTAAAAATCAGGCTGATAAACGATGTTTTTATCAATGGTGTATTGATTCCAAGGAATAGTTTCGTTTTTGGGTCGGCCTCACTTAAAGGTGAAAGGCTGGAAATAAAGATCAGTACCGTAAAATACCAGAATTCTATTTTTCCGGTTGAACTCTCGGTCTTCGATATTGACGGAATAAAAGGCATTTATATCCCGGGAACAATTAACAGGGATGTTGCAAAGGCTTCCGCAGACAGGTCTATGCAGAGCATTGGACTTTCACAAGTAAGCGATACGTGGGGAGCGCAGGCGGCAGGAATGGGAGTGGAAGCAGCAAAAACACTTTTGAGCAAAAAAGTTAAGCTCATTAAAGTATCTGTCAAGGCAGGATATAAAGTGCTTCTCTACGATGAAAAGGAAAAGAATGATAAATAAACTTAAAACAGACGAAATGAAAAAGTTAAAAATATTAATTGCTGTATTTGTTTTTCTTGCTGGATTTTCAGTATCAGCACAGTATAATGCTAGAGCCGAATTTAATAATATACAATTGAGCTACTCTAAAACCACAAGTGTTTTATTTCCTTACGCTATAAAAAGCCTGGACATAGGAAGCCGTGATGTATTGGTGCAGAAAGCTAAAGGAGTTGAAAATATACTGCTGCTAAAAGCTGGAAGGCAGAATTTTGCACAGACTAACCTTACCGTCGTAACATCGGACGGTAAGCTTTACAGCTTCATTTTAAACTTTGATGATCTGTGTCCGACATTAAATGTAGATGCAGGATTAAGAATTGGTGAGGATAAATTACTCCTGTTTTCACTTGAGAACGAAAACCAGAAAGAAATAAAAGAATATGCACTGCTTGCGTTATCTAAGAAAAATAAAATAAGCGGACTGGATGTAAAGAGTGCAGAGATCGAGTTTAAGGTTGACGGCATTTTTATTCATCAGGACGTGATGTATTTCAGAGTGTTTTTAGGAAACGATTCCAGAATCAATTACGATGTTGACCAGCTTCGTTTCTTTATCCGTGACCAGAAAAAATCGAAAAGAACTGCATCTCAGGAAATTGAAATGACCCCGCTTTTATGCACCGGGGACTTTAGCAGAATTTCGGACAAATCTGAAACTACGGTAGTTTTTGCCTTATCTAAATTTACGATACCGGAAAAAAAGAAATTCACAATGCAGGTTTTTGAGAAAAATGGAGGCAGGCATCTGGAACTAAACATAAAAAACAGGCGCCTTGTTAATCTTGAAATACTGGGTAATTTGTAATTAATACTAATTTTAAATTTGAATATCATGAACGAGAAAAATGTGACGTATCTGAAAGACCAGTTAAAATATACCGGCTTCGGAGAAACTTTTGATGCTGAATTAAGAGAGAATATTCTAAAAGGGGATAAGGATTTTAAAATAGCACATACCGGCATCATGAACAACGGTGTCCCTAACAAGGATACCGTTACCGTTGAACTGAATTTCAAAAAGTCCGATCAGAGCGATATGTACTTTTTTAATTCTTATAAAGTTAATCTTCAGAAAGAGGAAAATAAGCCTGGATTGGAGCAGACTTTTTATATTAATAATGACAATACCAGCATAACCCTAAAGGAGGCGTATAATTTGATGGAAGGCAGATCTGTAAATAAGGATTTGAAAAATAAGGAAGGCGAGACCTATAATTGCTGGATTTCCATGAATTTCAAGGAAAGTGATGACCGCGGAAACTTCAAATTGCAGCACTATCATCAGAACTATGGATATGATCTGGAAGCCGCATTAGAAAAGCATTCAATCAAGGAACTGCTGACACCGCAGTATAAGGAAGATCTGATGAATTCGCTTAAGAAAGGCAATCTGCAGTCCGTGACTTTTGTTGTCGGCGGAGAGGAGCGAAAACAGTTCGTCGAAGCCAATCCACAGTTTAAAACCATAAAGATTTACGACTCTTCCTTGCAGCGAATAAATGACCGAGAAAGCAAGACGGAAAAACAGTCCCAATCCAAAGAAAGGAGTACAGAGCAAAGCACTAATAATGATGAGCCTTCTCAGAAAGAAAAAAAAAGTAATTCCCATTCAAAAAAAGCGGGTAGATCGGTTTAAGTCCAATATTAAGTAAGATCAGCTATGTCTTCTGAAAATAATAGAGTAGAAAACGAGATAAAAGTCTGGATGTCCAAGGAAGAAAAATTAAAATTTCTTTTTCAGAACAGCCCGAAGATTGAACGCTCTTTTGGAATTGAAAAACTAAAGTTTTTCAAGATGCTGCTTTTTAAATATAAAAAGACTAAAGCTGTAGACGAAAAAATAACTTTAAGATTTCTCAAACATGAATATAATAATTTGAGCCGACAGGTCTATCCAAATGTCTTTAACCGGCTTTTAAATGAAGCTCTTAGTGCCGTTGTTTTTCAAAGGATAGATAAGCGTGATTACCTTAGAAATCTTGAATTAAACAAAAAGACATTAGAAGAACAGCTTGTAAAAAGCGGTTTTCATGAGGCTTACGGTAAAGTTTTGGAGAATATGCAGGAACAGAAGCTAAGTTTCACTGTTCCTGTTTCTTATCACATCTCAGAAAATGAAAGGCTGGAGCATTCACTGCAATTCATAAAAGATGCACAGGGAGCATACCAGTTTGACGGATTCAGGTCAATACTTCATAATGATTCTTCGCCATCAAGCCGAAGTACGCACTATTTCAAGAATGAAAAAACTGAAAGTTTTAATGCTGCGGAGGCATACGAAATGCTGGCAGGAAGAGCAGTGCTTAAAAGCGGGACTTGGAAACAGTTTAATTTCTATGATCGAGACCTCAATGATAATTTTCGGATGCATGAATTTCCGCAGGCGTATGGCTACAATATCAGTAATGCTTTAAGAGGCATCCCACTTAAAAATGATGACTATGAGACATTTGAATCTCTGGCTGATTCTTTGAAAAAGGGCAGGAGGGAAGGAGCAGTACTGCTCATTGAAGGAAGGGAAATGAAGGTTTTTTTGGAAGCAAATCCACGCTTTAAAACCTTGACTTTCTATAATGACAGAATGCAGAAGCTTAGCTTAACGGAAATTAAAAACGGCTGTAAAATTAGCCCTGTGCAAAAAACGCAGCAGAATATTGAGACTCAAAACACAAAAAGGAAGCTTCATATGTGATGTTTACAAATCTTGTATAATTATGGAAAATCTTAAACTTTTATCGGGATTTTTTCAGGCAATTGAAAATGATTTCAGAATAAGCACCACCCACATTGCAATTTTTGCTGCTCTTCTTCAGTTTCGAGCAAGCAGAGATTTTAGCAATCCGATTCAGGCGTACAGCATAGAAATCCAGAATATTGCTAAAGTAATATCTCCAAAGACGTATCATAAATGTATGCGTGAGTTAGATGATTACGGCTATCTAATTTATGTTCCAACGAAGAATAAGAATAAACGAAGTACTGTTTACTTTCATTTGGAATAAACTATGGCATTTTGTTTGAAATTAGTGCCCAATTTTACTTTTAAGGAAGATTGTTTAGCCTTGTATATCTCGTTGAGTTTATAAGTTTATGGAAGAATTTTATAACAAAGTTCCTTTGAGCCGACTGCTCTTTCAAACTTTTGTTTTCTCTTGTCATTATCCTATTTCTTATAGATAAATTAGATTATTTTTGCACCTTGATTTAAAGTATTGATATACATTTATTGTTGTTTTCTAGAAGGCAGAGTGACCATTACGATACAAATTCGAAACGATTGTTTTTTGGATGATTTGGAAAGAGTATCAAGTTTTAAAAGATTAGGGTTTAATATTTTGGAATACAATTTTTTAGTAAATACTGTTTAAAGAAGTGTTTGCTTAAAGATAATTCGAAAATGAGTAAATTAATATAGATACAGACCTTACTTGTATCTAAAAAACTCAGACATACTATGATGCCATATAAATTTGAAGATTTGCCAGATATTTTAGGAGCCCTTTCTTTGCGTATAGAAAATATTGAAAGGATTTTAAAAAATAACGCGAAAGAGGAGAAAGAAATTGATGATAATTTACTGACTATCCAGGATGCTTCAAAACTCTTGAAGCTTTCTGTTGCCACTATATATTCTAAAGTATGCAGGAATGAACTGCCAGTAAGCAAAAAGGGAAAGCGGCTATATTTCCTAAAGAGTGAACTGCTTGACTGGATTAAGTCGGGGCGAATTAAGACGATAGCAGAAATCCAAAAAGAAGTAAATAACAGGCTGGATAAAAGATATTAAAATTAAGAACTGCGAATTTTTTGCAGTTTTTTTATTTGTACCCCATTTGTACCCCTTATCAATTCATCCCTTACAAATTCTGGAAAGTGAATTTCTGGAACTGGATTTGCCGAAAATAAGGGATTCGCAATAATTTGGCATAAAAAAACATGCTTGAATTTTAGCATTAAAACTCAGAAAAAACTTCTAAAAAAATGTGCTTAAAAAATCCTTCTTCTGCATCACTCTAAGCTACCTGTATTCAGGTAATTTGTGTATTTAAGTTATTGATTGTCATTATTTTATTTATTTTTCGATCCATTCCAGAATAATAAAAGAAAAGTTTTTCCTACTTTTATGCCGATTTTTTAACAAAAAGTATCTTCTTAATATACTGGCATTTAAACACTAATCTATGAAGAGAAAACTACTTATCGGCTTGCTATTTTTATTTGGCAGCCTTTCTTTATTATCGGCAAAAAACAGTGCTAATATTCCCATACCAGATTCAGAATATCAGGCATTGGTAGATTTTTACAAAGCTACAGGAGAAGCCAACTGGACGAATAAATGGAATACGAAAGAAAACAATCTGCATGAAGTGCCATGGTATGGGGTTACAGTTGAGGACGGACATGTTACAGCTATTAACCTTAATGGCACAAGCAATATTTCTGGCTCAATTCCGGCTTCTTTTGGGAATTTAAAATTTCTTAAAGCGCTTTCCATATACGGAGGCAATTATGCAAAAGATCTCAGCGCAACCGATTTAAATGTTTTTTCCGAATTAGAAGCATTAGAATCTCTAGATTTAAGATATGCCAAACTAAAAGGCATAATTCCGGCATCGTGGGCTAAATTGAAAAAGCTTAAAACCCTTTATTTAAGCAACAATGCCATTACAGGTCTGTCTCCTGAATTTGGGCAGCTTGAAAGTCTTGTAACGGCTGAACTTTCAGACAACCAGATCCCAGTTTTAATCAAAGAGCTGGAGAATTTAACGGCACTCAGAACTTTAAATCTAAGCAGCAATAAAATTGCTTCAATTTTAGCATCATTGCCAAGTACGGTAAATCTCAGCCTGCATTATCAGGCAGTAAACATTGAAAATATTATTTATAAGGGAGTAGATTTAAAAATAGATAACCTTCCTAATATTGTTTCATACAATAGAACTAAAAATGATTTTTCTGCCAGAAGGCATTTTGCAGTCTATGTTCGCGGCAGTGAAATTGGCAATGTGGTTATGGCCGCTGACGGCAGTCTGACAATTCCTGCAGCCTTTTTATCTTCTTTAAAAAATGCTGACGAAGTATATTTGTACCAGCAGTACGATTCCTCAAGCGGAAGCATTTCTTATTACAGCAAGGTTTATTTCGCAAACGTGAAAGTAAACCAGCCAGCTGTTTCTAATATAGAATATCAGGCATTAGTAGATTTTTACAATGCTATGGGAGGTAGCAGCTGGAACAATAAATGGGATATAAACGAAAATAATCTTAATGAAGGCGCATGGACGGGTTTAAGCATAGAAAATGGCCATGTTACGGGATTAAACCTTAATAATACATCTAATGTTTCCGGTTCAATTCCAGTTTCTTTCGGCAATTTAAAATACCTGAAAAATTTATCTCTTTATGCAGGGAACTACTCTAAAAATCTAACCGCAACTGATTTAAATGTTTTATCAGAACTGCAGTCTCTGGAAACATTAGATATGCGGTACTGCCGAATACAAAATGCCATCCCGTCTTCATGGAGCAAGTTAAAAAAATTAAAAACAATTTATTTTTACAATAATTCAATTACCGGACTGCCTGAAGAATTGGGTGAAATGGAAAGCCTTGCTATTCTTGAAGCTCCCTACAATCAGATAAAAACCATCCCAGCTTCTATTGGAAACCTTCAAAATCTGGTTACGCTCAATTTATCGGATAATCAGATTCAGGTTATGGTAAAAGAGCTGGAAAATGTTTTAACATTAAAAACATTAAATCTTGCAAGCAACTATATTTCAAATGTTGCGGCATTGCTTGGCAGCCCGGTCAATTTGCAGCTTCATTATCAAAATATCAATGTTGAAGGATTGGTTTATACAGGTTCTGATTTAACGGTTTCTAATCTGCCAAATACTGTTTATTACAATAGAAATCAAAATGATTTTTCTGCCAGAAGACAATTCGGAGTCTATGTTGGAGGCAGTCAGGTTGGAAATAATGTAACAGCAGCTGCAGACGGAAGTGTGGCAATTCCTGCGGCTTATCTGGCTTCGCTAAAAACGGGAGATTCGTTCTATTTATATCAGCAGTATGACTCTTCAACAGGTAGCGTCTCTTATTATTCAAAAGTTAATTTTGTAAATGTAAAAGTAGACCAGCCAAAAATCCCAGATTTAGAATATCAGGCTTTAGTGGATATTTACAATGCAATGGGCGGAACACGCTGGAATAATCAATGGAATATTGCCCAAAATAATCTGCATGAGGGAGCCTGGTATGGCGTAAGCATAGAAAACGGGCATATTACGGGACTTAGCTTTAATAACATTTCGAATGTTTCGGGAGCAGTTCCAGCTTCAATCTCCAACTTAAAATTCCTTAAAAATCTTTCGTTTTATGCGGGAAGCTACAGCAAGGATTTAAGCACAGCAGATTTAAATGTTATTGGAGAATTAGAATCCTTGGAATTTTTAGATTTCAGATACAGCAAAATCAAAGGTGACATTCCTGCGTCGTGGAGTAAATTAAAAAAACTGAAGACGCTTTATCTAGCATATAATGCTTTAACCGCATTGCCAGACAATATTGGAGCAATGGAAAGTTTGGTAACGCTTGAAGCCCAGAATAACCAAATAAAAGCGATTCCTTCATCGATAGGAAATCTTGCCAATTTGGTTACGCTGAATTTATCTGATAATAAAATTCCAGTTTTGGTAAAAGAGCTTGAAAATATAGGTTCTTTAAGAACGCTAAATCTTTCTAGCAATAACGTTTCTGATGTTGCAGGATTGCTTAGTGCTAATGTTAGCTTGCAGCTTCATTATCAGACCATAAATATTGAGGGGCTTGTGTATACCGGCGCTGATGTAAAAATTGAAACACTGCCGAATATTGTTCATTACAACAGAAACCAGAATAATTTTTCGGCAAGAAGACAATTTGGCGTGTATGTGGGAGGCAGTCAGATTGGTGGCAATATAACCGCTGCAGCAGACGGAAGCATTCTAATTCCGGCTTCCTATTTGGCATCAATAAAAACGGGAGACAGTTTTTATCTGTACCAGCAGTATGATTCTGCAACAGGAAGCGTTTCGTATTATTCAACTGTAAATTTTGTGAATGTAAAAGTAGACCAGCCAAAAGTTCCAGACGAAGAATATCAGGCTTTAGTTGATTTTTATACCGTTATGAATGGGGCAAACTGGACTAATAAATGGAACGTTGCCGAAAACAATCTTCATGAAGGCGCCTGGTACGGAGTAAGCATTGAAAGCGGCAATATTACAGGTCTTAATTTAAACAATAACAGTTCGGTAAAAGGAGCAATTCCAGCTTCGATTAAGGATTTAAAATTTCTTAAGTCCCTTTCTCTTTATGGAGGCAGCTATTCCAAGGATTTAAGCGCGACAGATTTAGGCGTTTTATCAGAACTTGCCAATCTTGAATATTTGGATTTGAGATACGCCAAAATCAAAGGCGATCTTCCAGCGTCATGGAACAAACTTAAGAAAGTAAATACACTTTATTTAAACAACAATGCACTTACAGCACTGCCTGAAGATTTTGGCGGAATGGAAAGTTTAGTAACGGTAAATTTATCATCCAATGAGATAAAATCAATTCCGGTATCTGCAGGGAATCTTTTAAAACTAGCCACTTTAAATCTTTCTTATAATCAGATTGAAGTGCTTATTAAAGATCTGGAAAAAAATACTGCTTTACAGACTTTAAGCATTACCAGCAATAAGCTTTCGACTATACAGGCATTACTGCCAAGTCAGGTAAATTTAGAATTAACCTCTCAAACATTAACTATTCCTAATTTTTTATATGAAGGAAACGATGTAAAAGTGAGCGATCTGCCAAACATTGTGCTATACAACAGAACAACAAATGATTTCTCGGCACAAAGACCATTTAGATTATTTTTAAAAGGAAACCAGGTTGGAAATAATTTAAGAGTTGCTTCAGACGGAACGATAACAATTCCGGCCGATTATCTTTCGACTCTAAAAACGGGAGACGAATTGTATTTGTATCAGGATTACGAAGGCGGTTCCTCTACTTCTTATGATTCCAGGATTTATTTTGCCAATGTAAAAGTGGATCAGCCAAAAATTCCCGATGCTGAATATCAGGCTTTAGTTGATTTTCATAACGCAATGGGAGGAAGTAACTGGAATAATAAATGGGTAACGACAGAGAACAATCTGCATGAAGGGGCTTGGTACGGAGTAAGCATACAAAACGGACATATTACAGGTTTAAACCTTAACAATAATTCGAATGTTTCTGGGACAATTCCTGCTTCATTTGCCAATTTAAAATACCTGAAAAATCTTTCTTTATACGGCGGCAGTTATACAAAAAACTTAAGCGCAACAGATCTAAATATTATTTCAGGATTGGAATCTTTAGAATCTTTAGATCTTAGATACACAAAGTTAAAAGGAGCTATACCATCATCATGGAATAAACTGCAGGCTTTGAAAACAATATATTTAGGCAACAATAATATTGAAGACGCAGATGAATCCTTGGCCCGCTTGCCGCTTTTAAAAACAGTCGATTTTACGTATCAAGATATTACAATTCCAACTATCGAAGTGGGCGCAAACGAACTGGCAATTAATCTGCCTGTTTTATCAACGTTTTTATTTAATGCAAATGGAGGCGCTATTAATAGCAAAAACCATTTTACGCTGTACATTAATGGTGTAAACAAAGCATCGAATTATTCTAACAGCGAAGGAAAATTAATTTTTAAAGACATCGCTTTATTCGGGATTAAATTAACGGATAAAATTAGAATTGTCCAAAACGACGGAGCAGCACAAGGAACAGCAATTAATTATACCCAGATTGTTTTTGGAAAGCCATTGGCAGATGAAGAATTCGAAATCCTGAAAAAAATCTATTCGAGTACAAATGGAGCGCAATGGACACAAAAATGGGATATTTCGCAAAACAAGCTTCACGAAGTAAGCTGGTACGGAGTAGGGACAAGAGATGGGCATGTAGTTTCGCTAAGTTTAGCCGCTAACAATTTATCAGGAACACTCCCTGCAGAATTATCTGATTTGACTTATTTGGAAACTTTAAATCTGCAGTCGAATGCTATTGAAGGATCGCTTCCATCTGACTTAGGAAGATTGGCCAACCTAAAAACGCTTAATTTGCAATCGAACAAATTTCAGGGAACACTGCCTGTTTTATCTGGAGTTTCAGGATTGAAAAGACTTTCGATTGCCGGAAATGGATTCAAAGGAACAATTCCGGGGCACTTCAACGATTTTGAAAATATCGAACAGATTGATCTTTCAAATAATGCTTTCGACGCCTTAGAAAAACCTTTTACCTACGATCTGGCCAAAGTGTATATCAATCTGAGAGGTCAGGTTATTGGAAAAGAGGAATATTTATATTTAAAAGGCGACGAAATTATAGTTGATCTTCCAGCGGTTGCGACCTACAACGAAACCACGCAGGATTATACGGGACAATACCAGTTTGAACTGCAGGCCAACAATTTCAAAATTTCTGAAGCGACGGCTGTGGGCAATACCATTACGTTTCCAAATATTTCTGTGGCCAGTGTTCCTGCAGGCGCTAAAATTGCTATTTGGCAGAAAAACGGAACATCGCAAGGAACTTATATTCAGTTTAAAGGTATTGCAGACGGTTCTGAAACGCCATTAATTGCAGAAGAATATAATGCTCTAGTTGCTTTTTTTCAAAATGCAGGCGGAACTGGATGGAAAGAGGCTTGGGATACATCATCTAACAATCTTCATGAAAAGAAATGGAAAGGAGTTACAACCAACGACGGACACGTGGTTTCAATCAATCTTCCTGACAACAATCTGACGGGAACGATAAGCGCAGAAATTGGAAAATTTAGCGAACTGCAAAATCTGAATCTGGCCAAGAACAAACTCACTGGAGACATTCCAGAAAGTGTATCAAAAGTAACCAAACTAAAAACAGTTGATCTTTCGGAAAATGAATTGACAGGAATCGATGCGGCATTTTTACCAGCGATAAGCTTTAAAATCGATCGCCAGAAAATCAATTTAGGAGAACTGCCTTTAACGTTAAATGCAGTTTTAAAAGATCAAAAAATAAATCATTACGATCATACAAATTCTATATTTAGCGTAACCCAATCCTATAACATGACTTTAAAGGATTATTTCCAGATGGTAACAGTTCCGGAAGACGGCATTAAATTAACGAATATTTTGAGCGAATGGAATATTCCAAATAACCAGACTTTAGAATTAAGGCAAATTGCAGGAGCTGCAAGAAACAGTATTCTGAGTTATACCATTACCTATAGAGAAGGAGATTCTAATTTAGACGGAATTGTAAACATTTTAGATATTCAGTCGGCTTTAAATTATACTTTAAGCCAAAAGCCAAAATTCTTTAATTATGGTGCGGCCGATATCAATAAAGATAAGAATCTGAACGTATTGGATATTATTTCATTAATTAATAAAATCCAAGCAGGAACTCTCGAAAATTCTGGCAGCACAAAACGCATGGCTTTGGCCAGCAATGAAGATGTGGTTTTAAGTATTGAAGACAATACGCTTTATATCGACAATCAATCGGCTGCGACAGCAGCATTTGACATTCGTTTAAAAGGCGGAAGCAAAGCCGAGATAAAAGAGCTTCTTTCTGGTATTGGTTATACGGTTTCAATTGCAGAACGTGAAGGCGAAATAAGCATTGTAGGTTTTTCTATGGATAAGCCACTTTCAGGCAAGCAGGCCATTGCTTCCTTATCTTCTAAAACAGCGATTGTTTCTGCCATGATTTCTAATGCCGATGCCCAAGCATTGAGCTATAAAATAGCAGGAACTTTAGGAGTTGGCGATATAGATCAAGAAACCGCCGCTATACTTGCAAATTATCCAAATCCATTTACTGATAAAACGGTTATCCAATATCATTTGCCTGAAAAGGCAGATAAGGCAGCCTTAAAAGTTTTTGATGCAGCAGGAAGAACCGTTTACACGAAATCGGGTCTCGATGCATCACAAGGAAAGCATGAATTTACTTTCCAGCGCAGAAATCTTGCTTCTGGAATTTATTTCTACAGCATCGAAGTGCAAAATGGAGCAAAACCTATCTTTTTTAAAGGAAAAATGTTAATACAATAAACTTCACCATAATGATATCTAACGAATTGAAAACAATGAAAATAAAACCGTTTTTGGTGTTTATCTTCCTATTTATGGCTGCGTTTGCACAAGCCCAGAATAGTTTAAAAGTATTAAATGCATCAGCGGGACCAGGCGAAAAATCAAAAATTGTAATTGATCTGGCTAATGCCGATGAAGTCGTGGGAGCTGAGTTTACGCTTACGGTTCCGCAGGGATTGATAGTGAGCGAAAAAGACAGTAAAATTATCGAAAGCCGTAAAGGCGATCACGCCATTTATGTGAACATCGAAAAGAATAATCCGCGTAATTATCACTTTATTCTTCTCTCGCTTACAAGCACTTCTTTTAAAGGAAATAACGGTGCTTTATTAGAAATTCCGATAGAGATTCCATTGAATTACACTTCGGGGGAAATACACAATTTAGATTTAAGCGGCGTCGTTTTAAGTTCTAAAAATGCTGTTGATATCGGGTCAAACCATGTAAACGGAAAACTGACAATTGCCACAGCACAATATCCTGATTTGACGATTTCAGGAATTAGCACAGCAGAATCTGCGATTGCTCCTGACGGAAAAATTAATGTATCATGGAAAGCAGATAATATTGGAGACCGAATCGCTTCTGGCGGATGGGTCGAGCAGATTAGCATTGTTTCTGACCAGACAGGTTTAGAATACAATTTAGGAACGGTTTCGTATACACAGGATCTTGATAAACAGAATTCTGTAAACAGAACGGCAGCTTTTAATCTTCCAAAAGTTTTAGGTCTTGACGGCAATGTTAAAGTGAGGATCAATATTATCGCCAATACAGCGGTAAAAGAACCAGAATCACTAAAAAACAACAATAAAGTTACCGCGGCAAGTTCTGTTTTAGTTGAAAAACGTTTGTTTTTAACTTTTGACAGAAAGAGTATCGATGAGAACTCTACTGAAGTGATAAGGGCAACATTAATGCAAAGCGGTGACCGAAGCAGTGATAAAATCTATAATTTAACTGCTTCTTTGGCTTCGCAGTTTCAGTTTGATTCATCAGTCAAAATTGTAAAAGACCAGTCTTCGGCAGTTTTTTATATCAAACCGATTGATAATGCAGAGAATGACGGAAACAGGACCGTTTCGCTATCAATTGCAGGAAATGATTATCCTGCTGTTTCCGATAATATCGAAATTATAGATAACGAATTTTCAACCATTACGCTGACTCCATCAAAAAGTGCGGCAACAGATGGCGAAACGATTACGGTTAGTTTAGAAACTGGTTTTGCCAAAACAAAAGATATAAAATTTGCGATTACAGCAGACCAAAGTTCACGCTGGACTGTTCCTGCAGAAGTTACGCTTCTGGCAGGAAGTAAAACAGCTTCGTTTACTGTAACCGTAAAAAACAATAAAGTCCCTGAACAGACTGTAACTGGAAAATTAACGCTTAGAGCGGAAGGTTTTCAGGCAGGAAATGCAGAAGTAATTTTAAAAAGTTCGAATGTTCCAGCTTTTGAATTGGAGATTGCACCGCAGACTATTTCTAAAGGCGATGGAGTTTACGCAACTTATGCGACATTAAAGCGAATCAATAAATCAGAAATAAGCACATCAGTCCGTTTAAAAGCAAGTATTGCCAATGCTTTGATTTTGCCAGATGCTGTTGATTTTCCTGCCAATGTAAATTCGAAGAAGTTTAATATTGGAGCTGTAAACAACGGAATCGTAGATGGAACAAAAGTGGTAAATGTAACAGCAGATGTTTATTCGGCATCTTGCAGCTGCACCATTCCTGCTGGAGACGGAAGCACTGCCAGCAAGGATATTACCATTCTGGACAGCAACGGACCGGCTTTAATTGTAAAAGCAAATCCGGCAACGGTTAAGGCAGGAGTTCAAAAAGCGGCAAAAATTACCATTTCTAGAAATACAGTCGACACTTCTAAAGCCATTTTAGCAAAATTATCGTCGGATTCTCCAACTATTGTTTCAATTCCGCCGGAAGTTTCAATTCCAGTCGGACAGCAAAGTGTTGAGGTAGAAATCAGTACTGTTATAGATCCTTTAAAAACAGGAGATCAAACCGTACGCATTCAGGCAGAAACCGATACTTTCAGTTCAGGATTTGCTTGGATTTTGGTTACAGATCAAAACAAGCCAGATGCAGTTGTCAATTCAGTAAAAACTGTAGCAGAAGCAAATGGCGAAGACACTATAGAAGTGACAGCTTCTATTGCAAATCAAGGTTTTGCGCTATTGGCAAAAGGTTCAAAAATAGAATATTTTCTATCTAAAGATAAATTAATTCAAAATGCAATTCCTGTATTTGCCTCACAGCTTGACAGCGATATTGAAGCAGGAAAAGCATTGGATCTTGTAAAATCAATCAAGCTACCTCAGCAGGCTGGCGATTATTATTTGGTGGCAGCGGTAAATTCAGATCAAAAAATAAATGAATTGTCTTATGCCAATAATCAGGCGTATTCGGCTTTAAAATTACTTTCTAGCTATAGTGCCGTAAGTTCAGTTTCTAAACCTGTCTACAAATCGGGAGAAGTTGTTGCAATTACAGGATCGGCCAAAATGGCAAACAATTCTCCAGCTATAAATAAAGAAGTGGAAATTATTGTTGCGGCTGGGAGCTTTACACGCTCTTTTAAAGTAAAAACAAACGCTTCAGGAAATTTTGCTTACGATTTTGAACCCTTACAGGCAGAAAGCGGACATTATACAGTAAGTGCAGGATATCCGGGAACGAAAAACGCAGTTCAGGCAGAATTTGACATTGTCGGTTTTGAGTGGACAAACAAACCTTCTGATTATTTAAAATGGGAAGTAGTAGCCAAAGTTCCGTATAAAGGAGAATTTGTCTTAAAAAATAACAGCAAAACACCTTTAACAAATATTAAAATTGAATTGCCGGCAGATGCAGGCTTTGCCATACAAACAGACCCTTTGACTTTGGCATCGGGACAAGAAGCCGTTTTAAGCTACACCATATTGGCAGAAACAGCATCGGCAGAACAAAAATATTATGAAATCAATTTCAGCATAATATCGAACCAAGGAGCAAAACTGCCTGTCTTAGCGTATTATCATGCTAAAGCGCAAACACCTAAATTAGCAGCAAATCCTGTAAGCATCAACACTACGATGATTAAAGGAAGCTCTCGTTTTTATGAACTTACAATTTCTAACACAGGAGCAATAGACGCAGAAAACGTAAAAGTAGATGTTCCAAATTTGGAATGGATGAAACTAAAAAGTGCAGCTGTTATCGATAAAATTGCGCCAAACGAATCTGCAAAAGTCATTTTGGAATTGGTGCCAACAGATAAGCAGCAATTGAATGTCCCTTTAACTGGAAACTTAGCTTTAAATCCTGCAAATGGAGGAGGAGTAAGCATTCCATTTAAAATAGAAACCGTTTCAGAAGCAACAGGTTCTCTATTGGTTGATGTTGTCGATGAATACACCTATAATACGGAGAAAGCACCTCATGTAAAGGGAGCTAAAGTAACAGTGCGCCATCCGTTTTCCGGTGCAGTTCTGGCAGAAGGACTTACAGATGAAAATGGTTTATTTGCCACACCTCAAATTCCAGAAGGATATTATACCGTTACCGTGTCGGCAGATAAGCACGCCTCATATCAGAATAATTTATTGATCGATCCAGGTAAAGTGACGACTCAAAAAGTATTTATTTCGTATCAGGCAGTAAGTTACGAATGGGTTGTAAAACCAACGGAAATTGCAGACGAATACCAATCTGATTTAGTGGTTAAATTCGAAACAAACGTACCAAAACCAGTAATTGTTATTGATATCGACAATCCTGTTCTAGATCTACCTGCAGGCGAAAGCAGAATGAGCTATGCAACTGTTACCAATCACGGTTTGATCGCATTATCAAATGTGACTTTTAATGTAGATGCTCAGGGAGATTACAAGTTTAAACTTATGATCGATAAGCTGGATATCTTAAATGCAAAATCGACTATTATTGTTCCAATTTTAATTACCAGACCCGTTTCGAGCGGAAGAAGCGCAGCAGCTGCTGCAACAGGTCAGAACTGCAGTTACAACCTAATTACAAAAGGAACTTATGTGTGCGAAACCGAACAGGATTTAGCGGCGTTTAAACCGTATTATGTGCTGACTTGTTCTACGCCAAGCACTCCGAGCGTGGGAGGCATTCCTAATTTTAATGGTGGTGGTTTTGGACCGCTAATTCCTATTGGAACAGCAATTGGAAATATCGTTACCTCGCTTCCTACTATCTGCACCAATCCTTGCCTTACTTCGGTATTTGGTATGGTTATAGGATGCGCAGGAGGACCGGCAGGAGCTGTAGCAGGATGCCTTCTTGGTCTGGCTACCATGAATGGAGAAACAATTAATCAAGTCATTGCTGTTGCAGGCTGTATTCCAGGGCCAATAGGCTGTGTTGCCAGTATGGTTGGAACATTAAAAGCTTGCATTTATGATCCCTTGGCATCAGGCAAAAAAGCGAACAGTAACAGCAACAGTTTCCTTGAAAGCATGTATAATGATTTCTATGTCATGGATAATGCGCAAAAAGCTTTGAGTAGCAGGCTCAATGCTTATTTAGGGAACGGCAGAATTATAGATAGTCCTAATTTTCATGATTTTATGAAAGAAACGGCTCTAAATTTAGATACTGAGAAAGCATTTTCTGTTGCTGATATTTCTAGAATTAAAACGAATCTTTCTGGTTCTGATATTACAGGCCAGGAAATTGAAGCATTCTGCGCCAGATGGAATAAAACGGTAGAAGCATGGAATAAAAATATTAAAGCTCCAAATGCTGAATATCCAAATATTGTAAACAAAAACGATATTGAAGAGTATGACAGAGTAAGGCAATTATTAATTGATCTTGTAAAAAATAGGGGTTTTGAATCTGCTGAAAAAATGTACAAGCAGGACATGGCAGATTTAAAAGAATATATTGAAAAATTGGCATCCCAATCGTCTGTTTGCGCAAGCGTAACTGTAAAATTCTCTCAAAAAATAACTATGACCAGAGAGGCTTTTGAAGGCACTTTAACTTTAAACAACGGTAGCGAGACCAATACAATTAAAGATCTTAACTTAGATTTACTGATTAGAGACGAAGCTGGAAACGATATGACGCATTTGTTCCAGATCAATAAAGATGCTTTCCTTAGCGGAACAGGACTTGTGGGGCCTAACAGCAACGAATCGGGAACCGTTATTTTTATCCCTACGAAAGATGCCGCGCCAACCGTGCCAAAATCATATTCGTTTGGAGGTACATTATCGTATTTAGATCCAAATACAGGAGACAGAGTGACGGTGCAATTATATCCGGTAACTTTAGAAGTGAATCCAAGTCCAGATTTGGTGATGCATTATTTTATGCAGCGCGATATTTTAGGTGATGATCCGCTTACAGATAAAATCGAGCCGATTGCTCCGGCAGAAATGGCTCTATTAATTAAAAACGAAGGATACGGAATCGCTAAAAATGTTCAGGTAGAATCTGTTCAGCCAGAAATTATAGAAAATAAAAAGGGCTTACTGATCGATTTCGAAATTATCGGGAGCAACTTTAACAACGAACCAAAACAATTAGGCTTGCTGAATGTTGATTTCGGAAATATAGAAGCTCAAAAAACAGCACTTGGACAGTGGTGGTTTACCAGTACTCTGCTGGGCCATTTTGTAGAATACGATCTTAAAATAAAGCATTTAAGCAGCTATGGCAATAAAAACCTGAGTCTGATAAAAGCATCGTATGCTCACGAATTAATTAAGAGCGTAAAAGCTTACGGAGCAGGTCAGGATAATATCAATGACTTCTTGGTAAATGATGTCGTAGATTTAAATGATACTCCAGATGCCATTTATTATTCAAACGGAGAAAGCGATGAAGTGTATAAAGTAACAGCAGGAACAGTTTCCAATACAATTTCTCCAAGTCAGCTTACAACGACTTTAACTATGGATTCGTCTAAAACAGGATGGAACTACGGTAACGCAGCTGATCCAGGATCAGATAAGTACAAACTGGAAAGAGTAGTCAGAATTAGCGATAATCTGGAACTGCCAATAGAAAACTTCTGGCAAACGCATGTAACGCTGAGAGACGGACTCGAGCCAAAGTATGAATACAAACTTCATTTCCTTGATAAAATATCAGGATTAGAACGATATACCTTGTATTACAGCGTCATCAATGCCAACGTTCCAAAAGTAGTTTCTTTTGAAAGCCTGCCTTCAACAGCTACAAAACCAGTAGAATCTGTTCAGGTAAACTTTAATAAAGCAATTAGCTCAAGCACATTTACAGCGCAGAATGTCACCTTGATTCATCAGGGGACAAAGATTCCGTTTAATGATAGTTTTATTGGCAAGGTAAACGATTCGACTTATGTTTTAAACATCAAAACACTATCACTTGCTTCCGGATATTATGAGCTAGCAGTTCAATGTGCCGGAATAAAAGATTTGGAAGGAAATGAAGGAAATGAAGGAAAAAGCATTTCATGGATTCAGATAATCGGCGAACTTGGAATTGTTCAGTTTAAAACAGATCAAATAGAAGCCCAGGCTGTAAATAGTGTCGAAATTGCATTTAACAAACCTGTAAAACCTGTTCAGTTTACAAAAGACAAACTGACTTTGAACGGGAAACCGCTGGATAATGTTTCTATTGTTACCGATGATAATTTAAAATATACTATTGTTGGATTAAATGAGTACAACAAAGAAAAAGGCCAATATGAGCTGGCAGTTGATCTTCCGTCAATAAAAGCAGAAGACAACACCTTGGGGTTAATTGTGCAAACCCAAAAATGGAAAGTGGATATCACTATCCCAGAAATTGATGCGTTCACCCCTAAATATCAGGGAGCAGTACACACCCAGAACGTAACAGATATTGCCGTAACTTTAAATAAACCAATAAGCAGTTTTGAGAAAAGCTGGGTTACGCTTTACAAAGGCAGCGTTAATTTAAATGCAAATCTGAATGTGGCCAAACAAGACGATTTACATTATTTAATTTCAGGTCTAGGAGAATACACTCTGGCCGAAGGCGGTTATAAAGTTGTCGTAGACCAAACAAGCTTTAAAGATCTTTCGGGCAATTTTGGAACGGGAAATTCAAGCACAATGTGGGAAGTAAAGTTTGGAAAGCCTTCTCCACCTTCCAATATGCGCATTACGCCAGACAGAGGATCATCGGCTTCAGATAATATTACTTCTGGCAATGATTTATCGATTGCCTTAACCGCTACTGGGAACAAACAAACTGTTGAGCTGTATGCTGTAACGCCAACCGGAAGAACTTTGGTTAGCAGACAAAAACAGGAAACGGCAAAAGAAGTTTTAATTCCGATAAAAGGATATTTCGGGAAAAATACTTTTGAAGCGGCAGTTCTTGATGAGTTTGGAAACTCAAGCGATGCAAGCAAAATAGATGTTTATATTGACATTGCAGATCTTAATTGTACAGTTACTCCGTTAAGCGGCGCAAATAATAATTGTTTTGAAACGGATATTTTGAAAGTGGAGTTTGCCGATGAAATTATGGCTTCGTCATTGACTAAAAATGACATTATTGTGAAGTCAGGCGGAATTGCAGTTTCTAACGAAAACATAACTTTAACTAAAGTTTCAGATAAAGAATTTGAAATTGGAAACATAGAAAAGTTTGAGGGAGATCATACATTCGGAGTTGATTTAACAAAACTGAATAAAAAATCAAGCGGTCTGCAAGGAAAAGGAATTGTTTCTGTTAATGTCGAAACTGCTTTAAATAATACTGCAGAGATTACAGGTGATGTTCTTATTACAAATGATAATACAACAGTAACATATACAGCTACACCGTCTATGCGACTTTATACATGGGATGTTACCGGTGGAGAAATTGTTGGGCAAAATAATAATATGGCAACCATTAAATGGACAGAAAAAGGAAATCAGACACTTTCTCTGAATTATTTAACTCAGGGATCATGCAGTAAAACAACAGCATTGGAAGTAAAAGTGGACGCATCGCTGTCTGTAGAAAATCCAGTTTCAGATAAAAAAGGTTTCTTTATTTCTCCGGTTCCAAATAATGGAAACTTTACTTTGCATCTAACTGGCGATCAGGGAATTTTTGATCTGATTATTTTTGATGCCGGCGGTAAAACGGTTTACAGACAATCTAAACTGGAAATCGATGGCGTTTTCAATAAAGAAATAAAAATGCATTTAAGAACCTCGGGTGTTTATTTCTTAATGCTGCGAAATACAGATTCGAGTTATAAAACGAAGTTTTTAATCAAATAGAGAAGGAAAAAGGATAATGCATCAGATGCGCTAGCGGTTAATTATTGCATCTGGCATCCATAGATTATAGATGATTTATACCTCACATCGCATGAAATAAAAAAACAGTCTTCGGGCTGTTTTTTATTCTCTAATGTTTTTTTACAAGCTCCATGTCAGTTACTTTAGATTATTTCTATTCTTGATTTTGGTTAGGGATAATGGGATCAGAGAGTTTTTTTTTTTTTTTTTGTTTAACCCTTAGATTATTAAGTAGTTAGTTAGTTAGTTAGTTAGTTAGTTAGTTAGTTAGTTAGTTAGTTAGTTAGTTAGTTAGTTAGTTAGTTAGTTAGTTAGTTAGTTAG
>NZ_JBEWQE010000021.1:0-97137 GCF_040538975.1 Flavobacterium sp. UW10123 | reverse complement strand
CTAAAATCTAAAATCTAAAATCTAAAATCTAAAATCTAAAATCTAAAATCTAAAATCTAAAATCTAAAATCTAAAATCTAAAATCTAAAATTACTCCTGTCCCCAAGTTGATGGACTTGCGTTCCATTCAAGCAAAGTAGACTGTTGGTCTTCTGTAATATATTGTTTCTGAACAGCTAAATCTAATAGGTTTTCGTAGTTGCTTAATGTGAATAAATCAACATTAGCTTCTTTAAAGTTTGTTTCTGCAACATCAAAACCGTATGTGAAAATAGCGGCCATACCTTTAATATTAGCGCCTTCGCTTCTTAAAGCTTCTACAGCCATTAAACTGCTTTTTCCGGTACTAATTAAATCCTCAACAACTACAACATTTTGTCCTTTTTGTAAAAAACCTTCCACTTGGTTTTGTCTACCGTGTTTTTTAGGTTCTGGACGCACATATACGAAGGGAAGACCTAAACTTTCGGCAACCAAAATTCCAACTCCAATGGCTCCAGTAGCAACACCAGCAATCACATCAGGTTTTCCAAATTGTTTTTCAATGTTTTTAGCAAACTCATCACGAACATAATTTCTGATGCTCGGAAATGAAAGAATTAACCTATTATCACAGTAAATAGGAGATTTCCAACCAGAAGCCCATGTAAAAGGATTTTCGGGATTCAATTTAATTGCATTTATTTGCAAAAGCAATTCGGCTGTTTTTTCGGCAGTATCTTTATTAAAAATCATAGTACAAATGTATAAAGTTTTTGTAAACGACAAACCACTTTTTTTGACAAATGAAATCTCAAAGGAAACAGATTTCCAATTGTTCTTGTTGGAGAGTATTGATATCGAACAGCTTATTATAAAAATTTTTCAAAATAAAATTCAAAAAGCTATTCTATATCATCCCGACGAAAGTGAGATGATGAAAACCCTAAAAGCCAAAATTCCGGTAAATAAAGCAGGCGGAGGCTTTGTCTACAACAAAAAAGGCGAGGTCTTATTTATCTTTAGAAATGGAAAATGGGACTTGCCAAAAGGCGGAATCGAGAAAGGGGAAGACATCGAGGCGACGGCTATGCGTGAGGTAGAGGAGGAGACAGGAGTAAACCAGCTTCGTATTACGAATAAACTTCAAAAAACCTATCATATCTTTAAGCGCAATGGAAAATACAAACTCAAAATCACGCATTGGTTCGAAATGCAATCTGATTTTGAAGGAACACCACACGGACAACTTGAAGAAGGAATTGAAAAAGTAGCGTGGTTAAACCCAGAACAAATAAAAGAAGCACTTAAAAACTCATACGAAAACATTAAATTGTTATTCGAAGAAGAAAAAAGACCAATGGAAAAAATGGTTGCGCCAATTGCTTATCGCTCAGGTCCAGATTCCAAATAAATAGATATTTAGAGTTTTTAATTTGGAATTTAGAATTTAAAAATTAACATTGGGGCGTGCCACCAATAAAAAAGAAAAGACCCAATCAACTTTGCGTTCATTGGGTCTTTTTTTATTGCTATTGGGCTTTCCTCTCCGCTGCGTCAGATTAACTCTGTCCCTCACGCTTCAGATATATTTTTTAATTTTTAATTGTTTCTGAGATTATTTTTTTACGTGATGTAAACATTTTGCTCGCGTTTTAGCATTAAAACAACAAAAACTAAATAAAAATTCCTGCTTTACGGTAAACCGTAAAAAAAGTATTACGCTATTAGTTAGATTTGCTGTTCAAAACAAAAAAAACATTTATAATTTTCATTTAAAATTTAACCTAAAACCCAAAATGCTAAAAAAAATAAACTTTAAAATGATCAGATTCTTTAAGTACTCTAGTTTACTTACATTATTTATTGTATTGAATTATTCGTGCTCATCAAATGAAGAGGGGCCTGAAACTCCTGTAAGTAATGCAAAAGCAATTACTTCTTTTTCTTTTGTAAATCCTGCAGTAACAGGTACAATAGATGAAAATACACACACAATTTCTATCGCTTTTCCTGCTGGAACTGATTTAACTAGTTTGGCTGCAACATTTACTACAACGGGAGCAAAAGTTACTGTTGGGGATGTACAGCAGATAAGTGGTACAACTAAAAATGATTTTAGTAAAACCATAATTTATACAGTTGTCGCAGAAGATGGCAGTAAGCAAGATTATACCATAACACCTCCTAACTCTGCAGATATATTAGGCTTTACTTTTGAAGATGCCGATCAAGAGATTTATTGGGAATTGAAAGGGCTTAAAGAAGGAATAAATACAATTTACAATGCTCCAATGTCTGTTAATTATGACACGGGATTCCCAATCTTACCTATAGGAGCAGAAGTGACAGATGCGGGAAGTAATGAAGAAAGTGATTATAATACAACAGGATTTACATTTACTGTAACATCTGCCGACAAAAAAACAAAGAAAACGTATACTATTAAAATCCCAGTTTATAATAAAGATACAAACCCTTACGGTATATATACTCCAGAGCAGTTGTTAGATCCAACTTATTATCTTGAAGAGAGTTTTAAATTGATGAATGACATTGAAATGCCTCCTGTAGACGGTACCGAATATCCATTAGGTCCTAATTATGCAAGTCAAGGCTGGAATCCTATTGGGGACTTTGATAGTTTTGTAGGAACAATAGACGGAAACGGGCATGTAATAAAAAATTTGACTATTAAACGTGGAAGTACAGAAGATATAGGATTTATTTCTGTATTAGGGGCCAAAGGCGTTGTTAAAAATCTTGGGCTTGTTTCAGTAAATATTACCGGTGGCGGGAATGTAGGCGCGTTGGTAGGTAATAACAAAGGAGGGACAATATCTCATTGTTTTTCAACTGGAAAAGTTGTACTAACAGGTCTTTCCGTTCAAAAACATGTAGGTGGTTTAGTTGGAATTAACAATGACGAAAATGGAAGGCCAAGTAAGCTTTCAAACAGCTATAGCACTGCTAATGTTGAAGCTGGGGGCGATTCATTTGCTGGTGGTTTAGTAGGTTACAATTATCTTTGTATTCTAGAAAATTGCTATGCTACAGGCTCTCTAACAGGAACCTATAAAAATGGAGGAGCGCTTATAGGAAAGAATGCATGTGAAATCACTAATTGTTATGCTACAGGAAAAGTAGTAACAGGCGGCGGATTGGTTGGGTTTAATTTTCACTGGAGTGCTGCCCCAGATTGCTTTTGGGATGTTCAAACTACAGGGCAATCAACCTCTGAAGATGGTGGCAAAGCGGTTGGTAAAACAACTGCCGAAATGAAAACAGGAACTCCTTATAATAGTACTTGGACAAGTGCAAATTGGAACTTTACTGCAGGTAAGTACCCAACTTTAGTAGGAGTTGGAGGTCAATAAAACGATCATTACTTTAAATAAAATAAAACCTCGTAAATCATCTGATTTTACGAGGTTTGTTTTTTGTATAAGGTATTAAGGTATTAAAGTTTCAATAAAATAATTATGAATGACTTTCTGTTTAAAATAGAATTCAGATTTTTCTAATCTTAAGAATTACCATTTAAAGCTGTCAAAAGATTATTTTCGTTAAAAACGGCATTTATGATATTTCCGTCTTTTTCTGCTTTAATTTCATTTCCATTTGGAGTCAATTCGTAACCTTTTTGAGAAAGATAATTCGTAAAAGCATTTTTATGATTCTGGATTTCAAATGTCGAAATCAATTCTGGGAAAACAGTTAAAATTCTAGATAATTCGTCACTTTCAGTATTGTCAATTGAATCATCTTTTATGGTGACAACCATTGTTCCCTGTCCATAATTTCCGAGATAATAACCGCTTCCGTTAAACATTTCAGTAGCAATCATTCCTATTAAATGTAAATCGTTTTGTACAGCGTCAAATTTTCCAATAGTAAGTAAATCAATGCTGTTTTTTTCTCCATATTGTTTTAATAAAAGCGCCTGTTTCATAACCGATTCGGCATAACCACCAGCTTTATTTTCCCAAAGCCAAAGCCATGTTTCTGAAGAATGCGAAAAAGAACCTAAAACCTGCATCGGAAAAGTAAGATCATCACCAAAAGTAATTTCCTCAGCGTCCATATTAACATTCCAAGAAAGATCTCCAGTTACCGCATAGAGATTTCTTTGTTTTTCTAAAGCCAAAGCTCCATATTTTTCTAAAAAATCATTTTCAGATGTAAAATATTTAGATGCATTTTGTTGATTAACAGTTGATTCTGTGTTTTCTTCTTTCTTTTTAAAAAGATTATTGAATAGTCCCATTTTTTTGTGGCTTGTATAATTATAAAATTGAAATTCTTGATTTTTTACTTAAATTTTATTCGCTGTCTTCATTTTTAATGCCTTTAAGCAGTGCATAAATTGCCATTGCATGCCCTTGCCCTAAACTAAAATCATTTTTTAGCCAGTTGACAATATCTCCAGCTTTTACTTCTGGTTTTAATTCTCCGTTTGCTGTAAAACCTTTTTGCTCTGCTAGAGTTCTAAACTCAGCTGGACCATTTCCTGTTTTTTCTTTAATTGTTTTTAGGTATCCTTGAAATGACATAAAATATAAGTTAGAAGTTAAGTGAAACGAAAATACAAATTAAAAGTAGGATTAGTATTCGGTTTTTTAATTTATTTGGTTCAGCTTGTTAATAAAAATAACCCTAGCACATTCTAGGGCTATTTGTTTTATTAGCTATAACTTATTTGACTTTTTTATAAACTTTGTACAGCAAATAAAGTATTGCTATCCCAAAAAGTAAACAAAAAAATTGCCAAGCCATCAACGAATAATCGTAATCTTTTATAACTGCATCCATAATGTCTAAAGTTTCTGTTTTTACCTTTAAAAATAATTATAAAGTAAATACGAAAATTTTAAATTTCATTACGGAATTCCGTAATTTTTATGTTTATAAGTTTTTTCTTTATTTTTTTATTTATTAGTGTATTTTGCCACTGAAAAATAAACTAAATATGTCAATAAATTTAAAAGTTGTAAGATTCATCACAATGTTTTCTTTTCTATTAATCTTCGGGCTTCAAGAAAATGGGGTGCCAACTATTGCTCTACTGCTGATTTATTTCTACCAATTTTGGTACGACGTTTTTAGTAGTGTGAGCTTGGGAATATTTTGGGAAGGGTTGTCAATTATTCCTGTATTTTGTGTGCTTTTTTTGTTTTTAATAAGTAGAAATTATAAGGTTCTCTTGGGCTGTTTTATAGTGTTATTGGTTTATCAGTTTTACGTTACAGGACTAAGAATTAATTACCAGAACATACACAGTGCTTTTTTACTCCCTTTAACCGTATTTGTAATCTCATCAGTTTACGTCATAGTAATGGTAAAAAAACAAAAACCGGATATCAAAGTGTCTTAATTTTTTTGCTAGCATAAGCATTTTGATATGAATCTTTGTTGGCACAAGTGTCCTGCTTGTGATCTTTTTACATCAAAGTGGTTTGAGGTTACATTCATGAGCATTACAGTCGTGCAGTAGTGGATGGTTTAATAAATTTTATAAAAATAATATAAGTTTTTTCTTAATATTTAAAAATAAAGTTTATGTTTGTAAGAATTAAACTATTTAACCGCATTATCATGAAAAAATTCACAAGCCTAATAGGTCGTATGCTTTTAGTATGTGTTCTTTTAATGACAAGCTGTACCTCTGAAGACAGCAGTAGTAATCCAAATGTCAAAGCGTCTGTCGAAGCAAGAAGTTGGTTCAATAATAACGAATCAGAATAGAATGCTTCAATTCTGCAGTATATTGACAATTTGCAGTGGGAAAATGCCATAGTATCAGACGGCAAAGATGGAGAGGTAATTGAAGTGCCTTTTACACTCAAAGAAAATTTAAGCACTTCAAATGAAAATGCAACATTGCAAAATGACAGTCATCGTTTGGTTTTTGTAAAAGATGGACAGAAAAAATTCAAAGCATATTACATTCAAATTTTTGCTGACGATGAGAATTATAGTAGTTTTGGTAAAAGTTCTGTTTATTATGGAGCGCCAAATAATTTTAGCGGTAAAATTTTTAAGCAAGACTTAAAAGAAAATTTTGTTTCGTCAGTACAATATAAAAATGGCAAAGGCGTTCAGCTAGGAGTGACCTCTAAAATGCGTGAAGAAAATTTAGATTGTACCTTTTTTGGATATTGGAATGGTGACGGAAGTTTTACGCCTATTAGATTGCTGTATTGCGATGGTGGAGGTGGTGAAGACCCAACAATTGGTGGTGGGGTAACTACAGGCGGTGGTGGTGGAAGCAATAGCTCAGGAGGACAAAATACGATGATGCCTCCTCCTCCCAAGGTGCCAATTAGTGACATAAAAGATTTTCTGAAGTGCTTAGATGTTTCTAAATCGGCAAAGCTTACTGTTTATGCGGAAACTATGTGGGAGGGTAATGGAGTCGGACATGCATTTATAGGCGTATCGCAAGGAACCAATTCTGCGGTTTACGGCTATTACCCTAAAAGGTTATTAGGTTCCGTGACTGGGCAAGGAATTATGGGAGATAATGGAAATGCACATTATAACGTAGCTGCTAGTATGACAATTACTGGCGCGCAATTGAACCGGATTATAACGCTCTCACAGACATATCAATCGGACAATTATGATATAAGTTTTCACAACTGTGCTGATTTTGCCACTGATGTGCTAAATATTGCTGGTGTTTCTACCAGTGGGTCTTTGGATAATCCAGATACCACTGCAATTATATTACAGAGCCTTCCAAATCATATCACGGGGTCATTTAATGCACCTAAAACAATAAAATCATGTTTATGAATCTGAAAGTTTTAAAATTAATCGCCGTAATAAGTTTTTTAGTAACTTTTGGCGTTCAAGAGAATGGGGTTCCAAATTTTATTCTTCTTATTATATATTTCTGCCAGTTTTTGTATGACCTCTTTAATAACACAACGTCAATTCTTTGGCAGGGGCTAATAACCATTCCTACATCTGGACTGATTATTTTATTTTTAAGAAGCAAAAATTATAAAATTTTGCTAAGTAGTTTTTTAATTTTATTGCTTATTCTAGTTTTCATTACAGGTCTAATATACAATTATCACAGAATAAACATTGCTTTTTTACTCCCTTTAACCGTGTTTGTAATATCATCGGTTTACGTAATAATAATAGTGAAAAAACAAAAGCCAGATATTAAAGTGTCTTAATTTTTTTGCTGGAATGAGCGTTTTTAATGAGAATCTTTTTAGGCACAAGTGTCTTGCTTGTAATTAAATAAAAAATGAAAAAGATATATATAATTGTAATAGCGATTTTAAGTTTTAAAGCCTTTTCACAAAATCATAAAAACATTTTTGTTTTTGAGTTTGATAAAAAGACAGATGAAATTGTTTATAGAAAAAATACTAAAACTAAAGAAATATCAGGGTTTACATTTATCATAAATAATGAAAAAATATTTTTTAGTTCAAATCCTACTAGTAATAGTAAATTAAAGGTAAATACAGATAGAAAACAGTTAAATGAAATTGTAAAAAATGATAATGTAAATAAAGCATATCACTTTTTTGTCTATTTAAAGGATAAAAAGAAATATTACTCCGTTGACCATCTGGTTAGAAAAGTTACTTGCGAGTAAATGCTTTATTGTAGTTTGAAGCTTGTTGTGATTTTATTCCAAGTGGAGCTACAAAAAGTGCAACTAAAGGGAATGCCCCAAAAAAGAAAGGAGTGTGTTAAATGAAAAAAAATAAATTAATTTTGTTGCTTGCAATGTTTTTGTTGAAAACAATTGTTGCAGAAAGTCAGAACAAAACCAATGAGTTGCTTGTGAATAATTTTGTAAAGTCTGTCTTTTTTGAAAAGAAAAATGCAAAATTTGTTGCGGATAACTATATGTTTTTTGAACCTATCAATAATACAAAATATAGTTCTGAAGATAGAATAAAAATTCTGGGTAAACATTTAAAGAAAATTAAAAAAGAAAAATCTTCATTAATAAATCCGCAAGATTTTTCTATTGTGCCATATGATGATTACAAATATGCTAAAGCAGTCTTTAAAACAACATATAATGTTTTTATTTTGTTAAGTAAAAACAATCTTGTAATGTATTTTTCATTAATAAATGATAGAATACTTTCCTTTGATTATATTACCAAGGGAGACGAAAGTTTGTTTATAACTTACTAATTCTAATAGTTAATATTTTTAAATTTTTGCACAATAAATTTCCTGATAAAATGCTTAGTCTTGTAGTTGAAGATGTAAGTTTTCAAGAAGCTGTTTTTGGGCATTTTAATTTGTTTAATGCTTTTTTTAATAATGTGACAATGATAGAAAATGAAAGTTAAATTTTTGATATTTCTTGCAGTTTGTGTTTTGCTGTTGATTTTTTTCTATTTCGTAGAATATAATTTCATTTTTTGTATTTCAGACACATATTACATAGTGAGTTATTTTTTTCCTGTTTTACTAGTTTTAATAATTGGAACTATAATCTATATTTTTAAACTTCTAAAACAAAAACGGAACAATTAATAACTTAAGAAATAGAGCCTCGAATTTTTTTTGAGGCTCTTTAAAAAAAACTAAAGCACACGATAAACAGGATACTGCATATGCGCTTTTTCATAATAAACAGAATGTTTGTAAATCCAATCCAATTGCGCTTCGGCGTTTTTAGCAAACTCGCGATCGTTTTGCTTTTTAGTTTCTAATTCTGCTTTTAGCGACGGATTTTCTTTTAAAAGCTGTCCAGCAGTATCTTCAAAAATATATTCTGAGTAATGCTCTTTTTGCTGTAAAATTGGATCAAAGAAATTCCAGTTAAAGAACGAATCAACGCCTTCTGGTTCAAAAGCTTCTAGAAGATATTTTACGCCTTTTTGGTTGGTTGGAACTAAGTAATCTCCTTTGGTGAAAGCCATTTTAATCATTTTAGAAGTTACGGTTGTATTTCGGTGTATGTAATGTCCTTCGTAAGCAGATGGAACGGTTTTGAAATCGGCAATTCTGTAGCTTTCTACTTCTATAATCGTATCGTTTTTAATTGGTTTAAATGAGATATTATTGTTTTTTAAAAGATCCATAATATTCCAATATCCTCTCGGAACAACATAAGCCGTCGGAATCACGACTTCTTTAGCCGATTTAAATTCTTTAATGTATGGAACGTCTTTTTTGTACGGTTTGCTTCGGTCGTAATACAAACGATTTCCTGTTGTGGCGTCGCTTTTTTTGTAACCTGCTTCATAACCTAAAAACGAAAAAGTGGTCGCTTTTGTGCTGTCCAATTCCCATTTTAAAGTATATGATTTCTTTGGCTGATATGGCTCTAAATTCTTTACTCGTAAATCTTTTATTTTTTGATAGTTCGCATCGGTAAAATCCAAAGTCGATTTCATGTATTCGTAGGTCATTTTTACACGTTCGGCGTATTTTTTCAGCATGTGCGTTTCCACCACAAAACCAATCGTATTAAACAACGAAGTATAACCCGTTGTATATCGCGGACTATCAACAAACTGCCCAAAACCTTTATCTGGCGTATCTTTAAACGAATCGACATAAGGCGTAGTTTCGATTTTCTTTTTCTGAAGATCTTTTACCAAAGCGGGCATCATTTCGTTATTCATAAAATCGCCCAAAACTGTTCCAAGTTTATTATGTTGCGTCATAATGTATGTCAGTTTGTATTGATAATCAGAACCGTTACTTACGTGATTATCGATAAAAACATCAGCATTTATTTTCTGGAAAATCTCTACAAAACTCTTTGTATTTCGCGTATCCGATTTCATTAAATCACGATTCAAATCGTAGTTTCTGGCATTTCCTCTAAAGCCATAAATCTCAGGTCCGTTTTGGTTGGCGCGAGTTGTCGAATTTCGGTTTAAAGCTCCACCAATATTATAAACTGGAATGGTAACCAAAACCGTGTTTTGTGGCGCTTTCATTTTTCCTGTTGCCAAATCTCTGTAAAATTGCATGGTTGCATCGATTCCGTCAGGTTCTCCCGCGTGGATTCCGTTATTTACAAATAAAATCGCTTTGGTTTTCTGGATTTTATCAAAATCAAATTCCTTGTCAGGATTGAAAGTAATCATATGTAAAGGTTCGCCAGAATCGGTCAATCCCATTTCTTTCATTTGAATCGTTGGAAAATCATTGGCAAGCATTTTCCAATAAGCGATAGTTTCTTGATACGAAGCAGATTGGTTTCCGTTTCCTTTTTCAAAAAACGTATCGTATTTTTTATTGTTTTGTGCAGAAATGGTTATGGTGAAAAGTGAAAAGAGAATTGTAAAAAGTTTCATGGTTTTGGGTTTAGTAGGAATCAAATATAAAGTTTTTTGTTTCAAGTTTAAGGTTTCAAGTTGATATGCTTTTGGGTTAATGGTTTCACGCAGATTTTCCAGATTTTGGCAGATTTATTTGATTTTTATGCTAGAGAAATCTGTTTAAATCTGCCTAAATCTTTTTTAAATCTGCGTGAAACAAAACTTTTACATTAACTAACATGAAACCTGAAACAAGAAAAACTTGAAACAACTTTTTTCCCTACTTTTGCAGCATGAAAAAACACCATTCTAACAATATACTTTCGAATTTAGGGATTCAGAACCTCAACGAGATGCAGGAAACTGCTCATGACGTTATTCTGAATGATAATAATGTCTTATTGCTTTCTCCAACAGGATCAGGAAAAACATTAGCGTTTTTGCTGCCAGTTTTAGAATTATTGCAACCTGAGATTTTATCGGTTCAATGTTTGATTTTAGTTCCGTCGCGAGAATTGGGATTACAAATCGAACAGGTTTGGAAGAAAATGGGAACGCAGTACAAAGTGAATATTTGCTATGGCGGACATTCGATTGAAACGGAAATGAAAAACTTAAGTAATCCGCCAGCGGTTTTAATTGGAACACCTGGAAGAATTGCAGATCATATTGACAGAGAAACTTTTAGAACAGATAAAATTCAGACTCTAATTTTAGATGAGTTTGATAAATCGCTTCAATTAGGGTTTCATGAGCAGATGTCTTTCATTATTGGAAGGTTGGCTAAAGTCAATAAAAGAGTTTTGGTTTCGGCAACTTCAGATATTGAGATTCCGAAATATACTCGAGTTGTAAATCCGACAGTTTTAGATTTCATTCCAGACGAAGAAGAAAAGACGAATCTTTCTATGAAAATGGTTCTTTCGCCTTCAAAGGATAAATTGCAAAGTTTGTTCAATTTAATTTGTTCGTTGAAATCAGAATCGGCTATTATTTTCTGCAATCACCGTGATGCCGCAGAACGTATTAGTGATACTTTAAATGAAAAAGGAATCTACTCGGTGTATTATCACGGCGGAATGGATCAGGAAGAACGTGAGCGTGCTTTGATTCAGTTTAGAAACGGAAGTGTGACGTATTTGGTTACGACAGATTTGGCTGCGAGAGGTTTGGATATTCCAGAAATGAAACATGTTATTCATTACCATTTACCATTAAAAGAAGACGAGTTTACACATCGTAACGGACGTACAGCACGTATGCAGGCAACAGGAACGGCTTACATTATCATCCACGAAAGTGAAAAACAGTTAGATTATATTGATTATGAAATGAAGGTTTTGGATGTTGAGGGAAAAGTTTCGCTTCCGAATCCGCCTCAATTTCAGACTATTTACATCAGTGGCGGAAAGAAAACTAAGTTGAATAAATTTGATATAGTAGGTTTCTTTTCTCAAAAAGGGAAATTAGAAAAAGATGATTTAGGTTTAATTGAAGTGAAAGATTTTGTTTCGTTTGCTGCAGTTAGATACAATAAAGTAAAAGAGCTTCTGAAAAATATCAAGGATGAAAAAATGAAAGGCAAGAAGTTTAAAATCGAAGTTGCCCGAAATGTCATTAAGAAAGTAGAAGAGGAGAAGAAAGGGAAGTATTGATTTTAGATAAATTAGAGGAAAGATGCAAGAAGCAAGACGTAAATTTGAAGATTGGAATTTTAATTTTTGATATTTATTTTGTTGTATTTCAATAGTTTAGAGTTATGTGGTTAAGTTTTGCAATTTTATGTTAAAAAAATAATGATTTGATAGGTGTTTTTTCAATAATTCTATGTTTTTTTGCTACAGTAAAATTGTAAACCCCAAATTCAGTATGAAAAACATTATTACCCTTGCTATTCTGTTCATTAGCTTTGTATCGTTTGGACAAGTTAAAGTTCTAGAGACAGTTCCTGTTGAGAAATTAGGAAAAGTGAATAACAATTACATCCAAAAAATTGGAGATGAGTACACGGTGTATTATACTATTATCCAGAATGAAGAAGATTCTTCTAACTTAAGAAAGTTTTCATTCAAAAACATCGATAATGCCTACAACAACCTTTACAACATTATTGTTGGAGGATTTACTGCAACGCCTTTGTATGATATCAAATTAGAATTGCCAAATAACTACATTTGGTTGCACTACACAGGAAACGTAGTTCCAGACAAAGCAACTGTACAATTTATGGTTTCTAGCAAAGAAAGAGATGCTGATACAAACAATGTTTCTGAGCCATTCGTAAAAGACCAAATCAGTAAATTATTCCAAAAGTAATTCTTTTTTGAGGTTCAAAGCTTCAAAGGGACGAAGGAGCAAAGTTTTTTTTAAGACTTATCTCTTATTCACATAAACAAAAAAAGCTGTTCTAATCGAACAGCTTTTTTTTGTTTTAGGTTCAAAGGCTCAGTGTTGCAAAGGGACAAAGATTTTATTTTAGTTTGGAAATTTTGCACCTTTGTCCCTTTGTTCCTCTGAACCTCAAAAATTATATTTTCTTAACATACTGTGTAATAATCACAATCTGCTGGCCATCTACTTTTCCTTCAATGTATTCAGCGTTTTCGTGATCTAAGCGAATGTTTCTCACAGCAGTTCCTTGTTTGGCAACCATGCTTGATCCTTTTACTTTAAGATCTTTGATTAAAACTACAGAATCTCCGTGTTGTAGTACTACACCGTTACTGTCGCGGTGAACTAATTTATTTTCGTCATCTTCGCCTTCTCCAGTTGCTTTTGCCCATTCTAGAGTATCTTCGTCTAAATACATCATATCTAGCAATTCTTGTGGCCATCCAGCAGCGCGCATACGGCTTAACATCCTCCAAGCTACAACTTGTACAGGAATGTTTTCGTTCCACATGCTGTCGTTAAGACATCTCCAGTGATTTAAATCTACGTTATCTGGATTTTCAATCTGGTCAATACAAGTGTTACAGGCGAATATAGCTTCGTCAATTCCTCCTTTTCTAGTTGGCAAGACTTGATAAACTTTTAAATTCTCTTCATTACCACAAAGTTCACATTTTGATCCGCTTCGTTTGCTTAATTCTCTCTCGATACTCATTGTTTGTTGTTTTTATTTATTTTCTTTGGATTTCATAAATGGTCTTTCCATCTTTTACAAAATCTATGATTTGTTTTCTACTATAACCGTAAGTATTAGTTGTAAAATTACTGTTTGTATTTATTTTATAAACATTGCTTTTTTTGTCTATTTCCATATTATTTACAAGAACAAAAACGCTATCCGTAGTGACTTTCGTAACTTTTGAAGTAGAATATTTTCCAGTACTTGTGGTTTCAAAATATACATCTCCAACTTTAGGGTTTTCTGCAAATTCTTTGCTGTCTGAATCACTTTTAAAACTAGAGTAAAAACCAAATATAACGCCTAATCCGATTATGATTAAAAGAGCAAAATGATGTATAGGTGTTTTTGAAGGGTTTTGTTCTTGTTCTTTATTGAATTTTTGTTGAATTGATTCTGGTAATTTTTTTAATTCGTAAGTAGATTTACAATTTTTGCATTCTAATATTTTTACTTTTCCAACTGGAAAAATTGGAATCCAATAAAGGTGTGCATATTTTCCAAAGATACTATAATTCATTCCTGTATTTGTATCACAATGTGGACAGGTAACATTATTGATTATTCCATTTTTAATTGTACTGGCCTTTGTTCCGTAAAAAAAGATCATAAATAAGATTTTATAATTATTGCACAAAAATAAAGTTTTATCTTACATTTTTCATGCAATTATAAAAATATTTGAACTAATTATTTCTTAACCCTCACCGCCTCTGGAACCAACATCTCATATTCGCCACCATGACGCAATACGTCGCGTACAATGCTCGAACTGATAAATGAGGTACTTGCAGCTGTCAATAAGAAAACGGTTTCTATTTTCGAAAGTTTTCTGTTGGTGTGTGCAATTGCTTTTTCGAATTCGAAATCGGCTGGGTTGCGAAGACCTCTTAGAATAAAATTGGCTTTTTCTTTTTTAGCCAAATCAATCGTTAAGCCTTCGTAAGTGATAACCGAAACTTTTGGTTCGTCTTTGAAAGTTTCTTCAATGAAACGTTTTCTTTCTTCTAATGAAAACATGTATTTTTTTTCGGCATTGACACCAATGGCAATTATGATTTCGTCAAATAAAGGAATTCCTCTTTTGATAATGTCTTCGTGTCCTAATGTAATTGGGTCAAATGATCCTGGGAATATGGCTTTACGCATTTTTTTTCTTTTTAAAGGTTTAAAGCTGCAAAGGCGCAAAGGCACAAAGGCTTTTTTTGAGATTCTAAGATTTTGAGTTGCTAAGCTACTAAGATTTTTTCTTTTTTACGTTTAAAGATACGGAGGTACAAAGTTTTTTTAGTTTTTAAAGTGGTATTTTATAATTTTGATCTTGATTTTCAAGTTGTCTTGATCTTCTGATTTTTATTATTTCATCATTTTTGTAAAGCTCTAAAAGACCTTTTCTAGAATAATTTACTTTGCGATCAGAATAGTTTTCAGCTTTATCGAGATCATCAGCTTCGTATGGTAAATAAGCATCATAATCGTTGTGCGTTGTATAAACACTGTCTTTTGTAATTTTATCTATTTTCAGAGTAGAATAATAGCCATTCGAAAATTTTAAATTGTAGACATCGCCCTTTAATGGAGTATTTATTAATAAACTGGTTTCGTCTTTTTCCTGCCAATAATTATTTAAGTTGTATATTAAATACAGAGCAATTATAATACTTCCTGAAAACATCCAAACTGAACTTTGCAGCTTCTCATTTCGAAGCTTTTCTTGGATATCTTCTGATAGCTCTTCATAATCAAAATAATGATCGCATTGATTGCAATGAATGTTTACGGTTTTTCCAACGGGAAATAAAGGAATTAAGGTTATGTAAACATATTTTCTAAAAATACTAAAATGCAACGTGTCAAAGCTCTCACAATTCGGACATTTTTTGCCTGACAGTAAACCATTTTTTACATTTGAATCGTTTGTTCCAATTAAGAAAAGCATTTTTTTAGGTTCTAAGGTTCTGAGTCGCTAAACTACTAAGATTTTTTCTTTTTTTGGTTCAAAGGCTCAAAGATACAGAGGTACAAAGTTTTTATTAGGTTCTAAGGTTCTGAGTTGCTAAGCTGTTAAGATTTTTTCTTTTTAAACTTAAAATATGCCAAGTTTTGGAATTTGGAATTTAAAAATTTATGTGATTCTCTTCGTATTAATAGATTCTACCCATTCATCTTTTTTGCAGACTTGACATACAGCGGTTCCGCTTTTTTGTTCTTGGGTATGACCGCAAAAAGTACAGGAATAAATGCCATCTTTTGGAATGAATTTACTTTTAGCATAAAATAAAGAAGGAAGAATAGGAAGGCCGTATCCTACTTTTTGATCTTCATAGAAATACACACTAATTTCACCACTCGTTTCAATGTAGGCATGTTTTACTTGTCCTAAATGTTCAATAGACCGAATTCGTAATTCAGCGAAAAATTCGTCCTGTGCTAAACTTTCTTTTTTAAAAGTCGAAACAGAAAACTTGCCGTCTTTGATTAAACATTCGGTTTTACCTTCAATGAATTCTTCAAATTTTTTACTTTTCCCTGTCAGCCAAGTTACTGATCGGTATAAAATAATAATTACTGTAAAAACTATTAAAGCAGGAATAATGCCGACATCTTCATAAAACATTGGGTCGCCTGCAGCAGAACCTAAGGCGATAATGATCACTGTTTCGAAAATAGACAATTGTTTAACACCGCGTTTTCCTGCTAATTTAAGTGTCAGCAATAGAATAATAAACATAATGGTTGAACGAAAAATAACTTCGAAAACAAAGCTTTCTGGCAGATTGTTAAAAAGTAGTCTTTCCCATTCAAATATTTGTTTCATTTTTTTAAGTAGCTAAGATTTTGAGATACTAAGATACTGCCATTTGGTGTATGGAATGTATCTTAATTCCCATGTTTGACCGTAATTTTTTATGTAAATTTTGATAAATAATGCATCAATATTTTGAATAGAAAACATAAAAAAAGGTGCTGAAATTATAGAATTTCAACACCTTAGTATCTTGGGATATTTATTAAGTCAAAGCCAGCTCAATAGCATTTGTGAATAAATCTTCTAGAGAGATTCCAGCTGCTTTTGCCTGTTGCGGAATCAAACTTTCTGTTGTTAAACCTGGAATAGTGTTCATTTCAAGCATGTGCGGTTCGCCGTTTACAATAATGAATTCGCTTCTTGAAAAGCCTCTCATTTTTAAAACTTCGTAAGCGCGTTTTGCAGTTTCTGAGACTTTTTTAGTCAGTTCGTCAGAGATTCTCGCAGGTGTGATTTCTTGCGATTTTCCTTCGTATTTGGCTTCGTAATCGAAGAAATCATTGTCTGATACGATTTCTGTAATTGGTAAAACGATAATTTCGCCTTTATAATTGATAACTCCCACAGAAACTTCAGTTCCGTCAAGGAAACTTTCAATGATGATTTCGTTATCTTCTTTATAAGCTACTTCAATTGCGATTGGCAGTTCAGCTTCTGTTTTTACTTTTGAAATTCCGAAACTAGAACCTGCTTTGTTTGGTTTTACGAAACATGGTAATCCTACTTTCGTAACAATTTCTGCAGTATTGATTTCGTCACCTTTGTTTAGGTAATAAGAAATGGCTGTTTTGATTTCGTATGGTTTTAAAACAGATAATAAGTCTCTTTTATTGAATGTTAACGCCGATTGGTAATAATCGCAAGAAGATTGTGGCATTCCGATTAATTCGAAATAGGCTTGCATTAATCCGTCTTCACCTGGAGTTCCGTGAATGGCATTGAAAACACAATCAAACGTGATTTTCTGACCGTTTACCGTTACTGAAAAATCATTTCTATCTATTGGAAATTCGGCTTCATTTTCGTCTACATAAACCCATTTTTCTTTGAAAATGTGAATACGGAATCCGTTGTATTTTGTTTTGTCAAGATATTGATACACGACATTTCCACTAATTAAAGATATTTTATATTCGCTGGAATAGCCGCCCATGATGATGGCAATGTTTTTCATGTTTTTGTTTCAGGTTTTAATTTGTTTCAAGTTTCAGGTTTTGCGGTAAATCGTTCAAATCTGTTTTGAAACTTTATTGAATATATGATTTTTTAATAAATAACGTTCTTATGAAATAGAGTGTCCTAGCCCTGATAGAAGCGGCATCCTTTTGTGCCGGGGTTCGGCGCAAAAGATACAGCGGATAGCAGGAAATAGCTCCTGAAAATTATCCTTCGACTTCGCTCAGGATGACAATCACGGCACTTTCTTGTTTTAAACAAAATTATCATTTTTTTTGAAACGAAATACTTTATCTTTGTCGCTATTAAAAATAAATTTATGAGTTTACGTCAGTATTTAACAAGCCGAGTTTTTTTCTTGCAATTGCTTGCGGCCGCAGCTATTATTGCGGTTATTGGTTATTTATTTATGCATTGGTTAACTTTTACGACAGATCACGGACACGAAATTGCAGTGCCGAATTTGTCTAAATTGACTGAGGAACAAGTGGAAAACAAATTGGACGAATTGGATTTGGATTATGTTCTATTGGATAGTGTTGATTACAGAAGTGAATACCCAAAATATAGTGTTGTTGAGCAAGATCCGTTGCCTGGAACAATGGTAAAAGTGGGTAGAAAAATTTATATCAAGATTAATGCGTCTGGTTTTTCTTCTGTGAAAATTCCAGATTTAATCGAAAAAACATATCGTGAAGCGGTTCCAACGTTGAAAGCGTTAGGTCTTGAGCCAGGAACGATTACGTATATTCCGAACCTTGGAAAAGATATGGTTTTGGAAATGCGTTTAAAAGGAAGAAACTTAAAAGTAGGAGATAGAGTGCTTAAAGCTTCTAAAATTGATTTGGTTTTAGGAGACGGAAAAGCAAGTTATGTAGATGAAAGTCAGGCGACAGATAGTACTGCGGTGCCTGCAGAAACCCCAAATGATGAACAATAATATTGAAGAAAATTTAGATCTGGAAGACGAATTATTTGAGCACTACAGATTTGAAGTCCCAAAAGGTCAAGCGTTTTTGCGTATTGACAAATATTTAATGTATTTGATTCCGAATGCCACGCGAAATAAAATTCAGAATGCGGCAACTAACGGAAACATTTTTGTGAATGATATTCCGGTAAAATCAAATTACAAAGTAAAACCTTTTGATGTGATAACGGTTATGTTGTCGCATCCTCCTTTTGAAAATAGAGTAGATCCAGAAGATATTCCGTTGGATATTGTTTATGAGGATGATGCGTTATTGCTGATCAATAAACCACCAGGATTGGTTGTGCATCCAGGACATGGAAATTATACTGGAACTTTGGTGAACGCTTTGGCATTTCATTTTGAAAATCTGCCAATGAACAGCAGCGAACGCCCAGGTCTGGTTCACCGAATTGATAAAGATACTTCTGGTCTTTTGGTTGTGGCTAAAACAGAAGCAGCTATGACGCATTTAGCAAAGCAGTTTGAAGCTAAAACTACCGAACGTGAGTATATCGCCCTAGTTTGGGGAAATGTTGTGGCTGACAGCGGTACAATTGAAGGAAACTTAGCAAGACATTTGAAAGACAGAATGCAAATGGCGGTTTTTGATGATCCAGAAATCGGAAAACCTGCTATTACGCATTATAAAGTTTTGGAGCGTTTTGGTTATGTGACTCTTATTTCTTGTAAATTGGAAACAGGAAGAACGCACCAGATTCGCGCGCACATGAAGCATATTGGTCATCCGTTATTTAATGATGAGCGATACGGCGGTCATTTGATTTTGAAGGGAACGACTTTTACAAAATACAAACAGTTTATTGAGAATTGTTTTAAAGCTTTACCACGTCAGGCGCTGCATGCTAAAACACTTGGATTTGTTCACCCAAATACGGGAGAATTAATGCGTTTTGATACAGAATTGCCTCAGGATTTTCAGGATTGTATCGAGAAATGGCGTAATTATGTGAAGTCGCATAATGTTGAAGATGAAAGTTAATTAGATAATTTGTCAATTAGAAAATTAGATAATTTTTATAATAATAAAAAAGCTCCTTTTGGGAGCTTTTTTGTTTTATCGTTACAATATTCTGTAGAGGCGCACTGCAGTGCGTCTAACGTATGTGGATATTCGTTGCGGAGACGCACTGCAGTGCGTCTCTACAGATATGCTTTGTGTTAGAATATTAATGAGATATTTTGTTTCTATTAATTTAATTATTGTAGTGATTTGATTACTAAATCGGTTATTTTGACTTCTCCGTTGGTTATGAAACCTAGTTTTCCTTTTTGGTTTAGATTGCTTTTTTCTAGCGAACATTCTAAAGTTGTTTTATCGTCAACAGAAAACGATAATTGATTATTTAAAACTTTAATTTTTACAGCATACCATTTGTTATTTTCTAATTGCATTGGTTTTCTGAACAAAGTTTTTCCGCCTCGTTTGCCATACGAATCGTCTTTTTTATCATAAACTCCGTCGCCAATTACAATGTTCTGGTCAATTTGATATAAGTATGTTCTGATGTATTTTCCTTTATCTAAATTGAGCATGACTTCGAATAAAGATGCATTTGTCATATTGACTTTAAAATCGATTTCATAATTCTCTGGAAGCTTTTTTTTTGAAACCAAAACTCCCCAAGGCGAAAGAGAACCATTTCCTGTAAGAGTATCATTTTTTAGAATCCATTCTTTAGAATCGATTATCCAATTTGATTTTAGTTCTTTTGAATTGTCTAAAGTATATTCTTTTTTTACTGTTGAAATGGTGTTGGAACACGAAATCAAGATGAATTGTAAAAGGAGAAATAGGGCAAATTTTATTTTCATTTAATTTAATTCTGAATGGTATTTTATTTTTCCGATTGATCCCGTTTCAGTTGGTAAAAGTTCAAAGACAGAAGTAGGGGCAAGGCCTTGTTCGATTCGATGCGAAACATACAATATAGAAACGTTAGTTTCTTGTTTTATGGTATTGATTAGCTGAATTACCAAATCTACATTTTCATCATCTAAACCTTCTACAGGTTCATCTAAAATCAATAATGGCGGATGTTTTAAAACGGCACGAACAATTAACGCAACGCGCTGCTGTCCGATAGAAAGATCGATAAAACGTTTTTTGCATAAATGAGACATTTCGATGACTTCAAGCCATTGTGTCACGATATTTTTTTGATGTGTTGTTGGCTCTGTATACAATCCGATTTGGTCAAAGAAACCTGAAAGAATCATTTGTTCCAGTGTATGGCCTTTTTGAAACAAATCCATCATCGAAGTAGCGTAAATTCCGATTTGTTTTTTGATGTCCCAAACGCTTTCTCCTGTACCTTTTTTTCTTCCGAATAAAAACAAGTTTTGTCCAAAACCTTTCGAATTGTCTCCTGTAATTAATGATAAAATAGTGCTTTTTCCAGAACCATTTGGTCCAATTAACTGCCAGAATTCACCTTGTTTTATCGTCCACGAAATGTTGTTGAGAATCTTTCTTTCGTCATAACTTACCGAAACATTTTCTAATCTGATTAATTCGTTTTCTGGAAAAGTATGAGTTTCTGTCGCTTTTGGAATTGCAGTTGTATTTAAGGTTTTGAAATGATTTTCGACTTTTTTAAATGGATGCAGTTCAAATGTGTTGTCTTTGATTTGAGCTTTGTTGGGAACAAACTCTAATACATCAACAGTACGGTTTAAAAGTTGAATAATGGCAATATCATTCGTTAGATCTTTTAAGGAATCGGCTAAAACTACTCGTGAGGCCTGATCCAAATGATCAAAAGGATTATCGAAAATGATAAAATCTGGCTTTTGATTGATGCAATATTTCAAAAACTCTTTTTTACGTTCACCAGATGAAAAAGTGCGAAGCTGTCTGTGCGAATCTGGAGAAGCTTCCACGCTGTCATATTGAAACTCTTTTTCTATAAATTTTTCAATGGCTATGTCAGAAAACAGTATTCCTTTTTGATTGTTAAAAACGGCTAATTCTCCAGTCGCTTCGCCATTTAATATATTGTCTATTAACTTCTTTTTATTTACCTGATTTGATAAAAGTATATCCCAGTGTTGCATTGTAATTTTTATTTGTATTATTTTTTTTAGCCACAGATTTCACAGATTAAAAGGATTAAAAAAAATGTGTTGCCACGAATTTCGCGAATTCGCACGAATTTTTTTATTTATAATTAGTGAAAAATCGTGTAATTGCTTCGCCTGTTCGCTATGGCTCGTGGCTAATAAAATCACTTTAATCTGTGAAATCTGTGGCAAAAAATTATTCCGTTTGTCGAGTTGCCATTTCTCGGTCGTTTCTTGACCATTCGCTCCAAGAGCCCGCGTATAATTTAGGAATTGGAAGTCCGGCGTAATCCATTGCCAATAACGTATGGCAAGCTGTAACACCAGAACCGCAATGAACGATTGTGTTTTCTGGTTTTATGTCTTTCAAAACAGCTTTGTACTTTTCAGCTAATTCATCGGCTGGTTTAAAGAATCCGTTTTCATCCAGATTTTCCGTTAGCGGAACATTTACAGCTCCCGGAATATGCCCTGCGACTAAATCTAATGGTTCTACCAAACCGTCAAATCTGTTTTTATCACGAACATCAATTATAATATTTTGATCATTTTTTCGAGCTTTTTCGACTTCTTCGATATCAGCTAAAGGTAATTTCCATTCCTGAGAAGGATATGCTGTTTGGTCAAAAGTTTCGATGCCAGAATTGGTTGGAAAACCTGCTTGAAGCGCTGCTTGATATCCGCCATTTAAAACCTGAATTTTTTCATGTCCAACTGAACGCATCATCCACCAGAAACGAGCGGCGAAATTAGAGCCATTTTTATCATCGTAAACCACAACATGATCTGAAGGTGAAATTCCTAATGAAGATAAGGTTTTCGAAAAATCTTTTGGAGAAGGCAACGGATGTCTTCCGCCATTGGCTGGATTTTCTGGAATAGCAGCCAGATCTCGATTTAAATCGACAAAGCGAGCGCCTTTTAAGTGTTCGTTTTGATAAGATTCAAAAGTGTTTGCACCAGCTCGAGCATCAATTAAAATGATTTTTGAAGTAGCATTTAATTCGATTAATTCTTGAGCCGTAATTAAGGAGATAAGTTTTTTAGACATTATTACTTTTTTTTCTAATTGTATAATCTATTAGTTTGGAATACAAGATTATTCATTTTCTATTTCGTTATCAATATTTTGTATAATCAGCCAGTCAAAATTATCTTGATTACGTATTTCTTCTAATATTTCAAAAATTTGTTGCTCAGTTCCGGCATCAATCCCTTTTGTTAAAAAATAATTATGGTAAAATTTTTTAAACCAGTAATACCTATTTATTAATAAATCTATTGGTTTAAGTTTTGTTTTTTCAATTACGCTTAGTTCATGAGTAAGGAGTAAATATATTTTTAAATAATTGGACCATTCATAAGCGCTAAATAAAAGTTCTTCGGCATAAGAATGATCACTTGCAATCTTATTTATAATAGAATTGTCGACATAGGCATAATATTCTTCTTCTAAAATCAAATAATTATTCATTTAACAAATTTATTTTTTCTTCGAATTTCCAAGCCAAAGCAAAGCATTTAAAATTAATTGGCTTTGTGTTTTGTTGTCAAAAGTGTAAGATAAGGTTTTATTTGTTCCTCCTTCATAATCAATGTCATTATGTCCCATATTTACATACACCATTTTGTGTTTTTTATTAGTCCAAACAACAGGATAATAACCGCTGTGCCAGATTTCATATGCTTTTGGGCCAGTTCCTAAAGGAAAACTCGATTCGTCTATCGCTAATAAAATTTCAATATCTGGATTTTTGGTTAAATCATTCGACCATCTGTACCATTCGTTTGGAGCAGAAGAGAAAGTTTTAGGCAGATTTTTGGTCACAGGATGCTGATTTTCGACTCTCAAAACTGCTGAAGTTGGTCTCCAGGTATTGCTTCCATATTCGCCAGAACCTAAAAACGTATTGTGATACCAGTCCCAATCTTGATTATAACTTGAATTGTTTAAAGCAAAAGCAGAAAAGTGAAATCCTATAAAACCACCACCGTTTTCCATATATTTTTGGAAAGCCTCGCGCTGTTCTTTCTTTTCTGGGCGTGTGTCCAGAAATAAGACAACTTGATATTTGGACAAAAATTTAGCGTTCAAATTGTCCCAATTGCTGGTTGAATCATATTGAAAATGATTTTCAGCAGCCAATTTTGGAAAATATTTATTGGCTTCATGTACAAAACTGATATGCGCCTGATCGTTTTTTGCTGTATAAAAAGCAATCACTTTAAATTTTGGATTGCCTTTTTTGCTTTGTGAAAAGCCAAAGAACGAAAAGACTAAAAGGAAAAATAAAATGCTTCTTTTAAAAGTGGTTTGGTGGATTTGGTTAAAAATAGTCATTTGTGTTTTAGAAATTAGACTGGTATTTTTTCGATTAGAATTTCATTTTCAGATTTGTCAAAATAAGTGCAAGTCATTTCAACAATATCAACGCGCCATTTTGCAATACCGCATTGAGCGCAATGATTGCAGAAAGTCATATAATCGGTTTCTCCATGCTGATGCTTTACCAAATTTTCTATAAAAAGTTCTTTGTTAGGAAAATCGGCAACTTTAATTTCAGGATATTTTTCCTCGGCTGCAGCAGTATAGTTGTTTAATCCGTAATAAACAACGCTTCCGTCATGTACAAAAGTGTCATAACCTTTTACACCTAGAATTATTAAATCTTGAATATAATTTGGAAAATCTGCACCAGTTTTAACTTTTGAGTGCGCTTCTTTTATTTGTGCTATTGTAAACATATTTTTAATTTTAGATTAATGATTTTAGATTTTAGATTTCGCCACAAATTACACGAATTTGCACTAATTATTTTTTTATTTTGCCACAGATTAAAAAGATTTACACAGATTAAATCTTTTTAATCCTTTAATCTGTGGCAGAAAAATAATTTGCGAAAATTTGTGTAATTGCTTCGCCTAGGCTCTGTCGCTCGGGTCGTGTCAAAAAAAATATTATTTCAAAAATACGATTAATGATTTTATAAATGAATCAAAAGATTCGATATGTGGCAAATGTCCGGTATTTGGAATTTCTACCAGTTTTGCATTTGGAATTTCTTTTTGAGTTTTTTTACCCAATTCTGCATAATTTCCCATTGTTTTTCTCACTTCTTCAGAAACCAAAGGTTTTCCCAAAGCAGTTTTATCTCTCGTTCCGATAATTAATAACGTTGGGCATTTAATATTTTTAAATTCGTATAGAACAGGCTGTGTGAAAATCATATCATATAAAAGAGCCGAATTCCAAGCTACAAGATCATAATCTGGAGCTGTTGTCCAGCCTGCGCCAAGTTCTGCCCATTTTTGATAATCTGCATTCCATTTTCCGTCATAATAATTTGCCATTTGATATTGCTTGATGCTTTCATAATTTTGTTTTAATTCCGATTCATACCACCAATCAACAGGTTTGTAAGGAACGACTAATTTCCAATCTTCTAAACCAATTGGATTTTCTAAAACTAATTTTTCTGTCGTTTCCGGATACATCAATGCAAAGCGTGTTGCCAGCATTCCGCCCATAGAATGTCCTAAAATAGTCGTTTTACTAATTCCTAAATGATCTAAAAGTTTCTTGGTATTTTCGGCTAACTGCTGAAAAGTGTATTGAAAGTTGTCTGGTTTTGTCGATTTTCCGAAACCAATCTGGTCTGGAACAATTACACGATAACCTTCTTTTGTTAAAGCTTTTATAGTAGTTTCCCAATAGGCACCATTGAAATTTTTTCCGTGCAATAAAACAATGTTTTTTTGATTATAGTTTTCAGGAATAATATCCATATAACTCATTTTCATGTATTGGCGCTGATTGCTCAATTCGATAAAGTTAACCGAGAAAGGATATTCGTAATTGCTTAAATTAATATCTAATGCTTTTATATTTCCCTGTTGGCCAAAACTTAAGAAAGGAATTAATATGAATAATAGTTTAAGGATTTTCATTTGAGAGAGAATTGTTTTATGATTTATAAAGTTAAACCGAACCAGTTTTAAAACAAAGCTCAAAATCTTAAAGTTATCAGAAAAAAAGCAATCAAAGAGGTTTCGTTGTGTTTAATGCCAATAATCGACGATTTATTGAAATTTTATCGATTAAATGATGCTGATTATGAAAATAATGCATTTTGACGAGTAATGTAGCACTTCAAAGGACTTCTTTTATTAACAGGGAAATAGTATGTAATTTAGTATCAGAATGTTGCAAGCCTTAAATGATAGTATTATGAAAAAGACAATACTTTTGCTCCTGCTCACAGTCCCCACATTTGCCCAAGAACTTAATACATTTGATTTTGCAGTTATCAACTCAACCTTAATTTCTGCAAATATTGACCTCGATAAAGGCCGGAGCGTTGTTGCGGCAAATCAAGATCAGTACTCGGCTTATTTTCAGTACGCTCTAACGATGTGCGAAGACGATATTATTTTTGGTGCCGGAATTGACAAGTCTGAAATTGACCGAACTTATGTTGGCTATATCGGTAAAATTTGCGATAAATTTAGAGCAACAATTGGCATAGGATATGTGGATTCAAGAAGTGGTTATGAGGGAACTTTTACAGGTTTTAGCATCTCATGGCATTTTTCTGAGAACACCTATATTGGCGGAAATTTAGAAAATTTGCATTCGTCAATAATTGATTATGATACCGATGAAAGTTTTGATTATTATAAAAAACTAGTTCCTAAAGTTTTTGGAAGTTATGAAATTATCCCAAATGTGATTGCTTTTGGACAATTGAGTTCGAGAGTAAATGATATTGCTTTAAAATATCAGGTTCGCCGATTTTCAGCTGGAGGATTTTATTCTGGACATTCAGTTGGTGGAATTTTCGGAACTGTCAATGTCGGCCGATTTGCCTTTTCTTGCAGTACCACTTTTGAAAGGGTAAACTTTGGATTAAAATTTCAATAGTGAAATTAAAAATACAGTTTGGTTAAGAGAAAAATCCCAAAGACAATATCAGTAGTTGTTTTTGGGATTTTTTATAAGTTTATGACATCGTGGGCTTATAACCCAACAAAATCGTCGCTTTTTGGGAAAATGCTTAAAGCTTCAATCGCTATTTCTGGGGTAGGAGAAGCCAATTTTCTAAGTTTGGTATCCATCCATGCTCCGTCTACTGTAATCGTTGCGCAAAGTGTATCATCTTCTCTTCTAAATTCGTGAATGATAGACCAACGTGAAGCATCGGCTTTCATTTTTGAAGTTTTAGTATGAATGAATATTTTGTCTGAAAGTTTTAATTCTTTTCTGAAAACGCATTCTTCTCTAAATAAAACAGGTCCAAAACCTTGTGTCTGCATTACTTTTAGAGTTAATCCCAGTTCTTCAAGGATTTCGATACGATGCTGTGCGCCAAAATCGTAATAGGCACTATGACGAACGTGAAAATTTGGGTCTAAATCTGACCAGCGGAAAGATATTTCTTTTACAAATGAAGCCATTTTAATATTGTATTTTATTGAAAACCGAAATTACAAATAAAAAGTAAGCGAATAGCATAAAATTACTATGCATGCATATTTTTTATTGTTTCCAATTTTATATAATATCGTGAAATTACGCTCTTTCGACCAAACAGTTGAAACAGCCTGGTCTTGCATTGTGAATATGGATGTAGCTTATTTTTTCGTTTTCAAAGGTTTTAATGATGCTTTCTTTGAGAGAACTTCCTTCTGTTACAGATGCTTCTTTCATCATTCCATTTTCATTATAACCACGCAAAGAAAGTAATCTGTGATTCAGCATATGCGGAATCTGGTTGATTTCGAAAGTGGGTGTCGTGGCTTTCTTTCGTATAAAAATTGGTCCGCTTGCTTGATAAGGTGAGATAGTTTTATGATGGCTGTATGGCAAAAGAATAACTTCTTCACCAATTTGGGCATCTTCTAGACTTACTCTACAAGGAAATCCTGGAAATTTATCGACAGTCATTCTGATCGCGCCGATTTTTTCTAGTTCTAGATCTGTTAATTCGAAATAGCCTGAAAATTCTGTGTGATTTAAAGACTTGATTTTAAAATTTGCTTCCATAATTTTTTTAAGCAAAAATCATATTTGTTAGAACGAGAAAAAATCCAAATCTTGCTATGTTTCTTTATAATGTATTTACGATGTCATTTTCGATAATTCTACTTCCAGCTTATCAAAATTTTCTTCGTTTTTGTCAACTACGTATGGTTTTAATTTCTGACATTCCGCTTCAGTTTCAAAAAGCATTTTAAATACTACTTTTGTTTTATTTTCAGCAATAGTTTCAAATGTTGTTAGAATCTGAAAAAGAGGTTTAGAATGACGTTTCCAGGCAATAAGATTGGGTCTGTCTATTTTGATGAATTCGCATTCATTAGCATAATTTCCAGCCTCTGGACCATGCATGATGAAACTCCATTTACCGCCTTCACAAAAGTTAAATTCATGAAATGTATTGGTAAAACCTTTTGGACCCCACCAATTTTTCAAATGCTCAGGTGTGCTCCATGCTTTGAAAACAAGTTCTTGCGGAAAATTTAGAATTCGTGTTGTGACGATTTCTGAATCGGGTGTGGTAGAAAGAATCTCTGAAGTCATTTTTCGATTATTTTAAATTAAACAAAAATGTAGAGTTATAAAATTACGCTATTTCTTAGATACTTTCAAGATTATCCCATTCGTATTCGATTTTATTAATTTTCATGAAATATGGAATTAATAGTAGAATTTCTAATCTAAAAGAAAAATGATCTTTTCCTGCACTAAAAGGAAGTATGAAAAGAGAAGCAATGCATATTGCAATTCCGACAATGGCATCTATTTTGGCAATCATGATGGCATTTGGTTTTTCAAACCAAAGCGAATAGGCTGCAAATCCTTTTAAAAGCATAATGGCAATTATAAATATCCCAGTTCCAGAATAGGCCGTGTCTGTTGAGAATCCGTAAAGAGATAAATTTACGTTGGGAACAAAAAGATTGGTAACAAGAGAACCAATTGCGCAAATGGCCATAAACATAAAAATCCAGCAGAAAACTTTTATCCACCAAGGCAGAAGTTTACGTCTTATTACTTCAGGTTTTTCAAATTCATCAAATTGACCTTTTAATTCTTGTTCCATAGTTTTTGGTTTAAATTGGGCTAGTTAGTGTATTTAGAATTTTATTGGTTTAACTGTTTTTTTTCTTCAATTTCATTTATTTTTTTTACAATCCAAGGCAATGTCAACCCTTGTCCGATTAATGTCAATAATACTACTGCAACAGAAATAAAAATGATCGCATTTCTGAGCGGAAAAGGAGTTCCGTCTTCAAGAAATCGCGGAAGTCCAATCGCTATGGCTAGTGAAACAATTCCTCGCATTCCTGACCAGCTTATGATTAAACTGTTGCCAAAATCAAGAAGAGCATGTTCGCTTACTCTTCTTTTTCCATTTTTAGTTTTCTGAAATGCCTTCTGTAAATTGATTTTCTGCAAATAAACCCTCGCCATTCGGACTAATAACGCGACAATTGTAATAATTGTGGCATAGCCAATGTAGGGAAGAATCATTTTGTTGTCAATGTCTTCCAAAATATAACGGAAGTTAAGTCCGATTAAAATAAAAATTAATCCGTTTAGAAGAAATATGATTACATCCCACAGGCCTTTCGATTGATTTTTAAGGCTCTCAGGGAAGATTTTTTTACTGAATCGCGAAATTGCCAATCCGAGAATAACAACCGCAATTACGCCAGAAACATGCAAATGTTCTGCTACAAGATAGGTTACAAAAGGCATTAAAAGCATAAAACTGATGGTTACTTCAGGCTTTTTTTGCACTCGTTTTAAGATAAATGCCAAAATTTTTGACATTACAAATCCAACCAGAAAACCGCCACCAAGCAATAAAACAAATTCTAATGCTGCTTTCCAGATTATAAAAGTGGCTCCCATTACGGCTGCTACTGCAAAACGATAAGCAACCAGCGCTGAAGCATCGTTAATTAAACTTTCGCCTTCTAAAATGGTAATGGTTTTATGCGATATTTTAAGTCCTTTTGTAATGTTGATTGCGGCAACGGCATCTGTAGCCGAAAGTATTGCACCCAAGACAAACGCCAATGGCCATGTCATTTCTGGAATTAAGTAATAAGCCACAACTGCAATTGCGATAGTGGTAAGGAAAACAAGCCAAATTGCCAAAGTAGTTATAGTATGGATATTAGTTTTAAAATCTCTTGACGAAATATTGAAAGAAGCATCGTATAACAAAGGAGGAAGAAATAGCAGGAAAATAATTTCGGGATTGATTTCAATTTCTGCCATTGTTGGAATAAAGCCAATTTCAACTCCAACTATAACCAAAAGAATAGGATAGGGGATTTTTAATTTATCAGCAAAAGCCGAAAGTCCTATAACAATTGTTAGTATAAAAATAATAATGCTGTAATTTTCCATTCCGATTTAATTTTTCTTAAAGTAACAATCCACTTTCATTCAGGTGTTTAAAAATGATTTTGTCAACTTCAGATATTATGTCCAGATCTTTATAGTTCAGCCATTTAATTTCTTCAATTTCGCTACTTTCTTTAGGAATTCCGTTATAATCAGCTTTATAGCATGTCATTTTTACAACAACACCTTTGGCAGCTCCATCTGATTGTGCTTTAAAAGTCCCGATATATTTTATAGATTTTGCTATGATTTCTACATTTAATTCTTCTTGGATTTCTCTAACTAAAGTTTGCTCATCGGTCTCGTTATGTTCTCTTTTACCGCCTGGAATGTAATATTTATTTTTTCCTTTTGATCTTGTGCTTAAAATTTGACCGTTTTCAATTTTAATTAATGCAATTTTATCAATTTCAATCATTATACTTTTTTAAAACTATATTTTTTTAGACTTTTATTTCTGTCTATACCTTTTTCTATTGTACATCAATTGGTATTCTTTGGTTCTATTTTTGTATTTTTTCTTATTCATTATTCTAAAATAAAAAAAGTAAATCAAAGGAATAGTAACAACTGCTATCAGCATTAATAGGTCAAATATCCCATAATATAAATTAATTTTTTCACCATTAATAGTTAGTATTTTTGAGTTTGTATTTCCTATGTGTAAATTTTTAGAAACTATTCTATCTCCAACGTTAATAGTGTAGTTTAATCTCTCGTATTGCGTTAAATATAAGATATTCTTATTATTGTTGATTTCATATTCGAATCCATGTAATGTTCTGCCCTTATTATGATTTGAAACTAAATTTGCTTTGGTAACTGTTCCTGTTACAATATCACTTTTATCAAAATGTTTTACATTGTAATAGGTAGTCGAAAACGAAGTAATGAAAAGAAGTAAAGCTATCAGATTGATAATAAAAATTGCAATGTATCTTTTCATTTTCTTAAAATTATCAAATGCTTCTTGTAAATTTCTCGCTGGTTTAGTGTGAATAGAACTATATAAAATAACTTAAAATCAGGTGAATATGTTTAACTAGGTATCACGTGATATTTAATTTCAAATATATTGCTTTTTATTGCTGATCATCAAAGACATTTTAATTTGTTTAGCAATTTGTGAAATTTTATAAATCAAGTAAGCAACAAAAGAATAGTAGAATAAGTCAGTGTCAGCTCATTAATAATGACATAATTGTGTTGGTATGCCATATCTGTCATGTCTTAAAAATGTCATGTTGTCAGATGATTATTAGTGTGCCAAAAGCAAAACTGACAATTTACATTGGTTTTTTATATTGGCATAAAGATTGACTTATGCCACCTGAGTTATTAAAATAAAATCAAAAATTAAATATATAAAAAATGGGTAAAATAATCGGAATTGACTTAGGTACGACGAACTCTTGTGTTTCTGTAATGGAAGGTAACGAAGCAGTTGTTATCCCTAACGCAGAAGGAAAAAGAACTACACCATCTATCATCGCTTTTGTTGAAGGTGGAGAAATTAAAGTAGGTGATCCTGCAAAAAGACAAGCAGTAACTAACCCTACAAAAACGATTGCTTCTATTAAACGTTTTATGGGACACACTTTTGCTGAAACTCAAGAAGAAGCAAAAAGAGTTCCTTACAGTGTTGTAAAAGGTGACAACAATACTCCACGTGTGGATATTGACGGTCGTTTATACACTGCTCAAGAATTGTCTGCAATGACACTTCAAAAAATGAAAAAAACTGCTGAAGACTATTTAGGTCAAACAGTATCTGAGGCAGTTATTACCGTTCCTGCTTACTTTAACGATGCTCAGCGTCAGGCTACAAAAGAAGCTGGTGAAATCGCTGGTCTTAAAGTTATGCGTATCATCAACGAGCCAACTGCTGCTGCACTTGCTTACGGATTAGATAAAAAAGGAACTGATCAAAAAATTGCTGTTTACGATTTAGGTGGAGGTACTTTTGATATCTCTGTTCTTGAATTAGGAGACGGTGTATTTGAAGTATTATCTACAAATGGGGATACTCACTTAGGTGGTGATGATTTTGACCAAGTTATTATTGACTGGTTAGCTGACGAATTCAAATCTGAAGAAGGAATTGATTTACGTTTAGATCCAATGTCATTACAGCGTTTGAAAGAAGCTGCTGAGAAAGCTAAGATTGAATTATCGTCTTCTGCTGAAACAGAAATCAACTTGCCATACGTAACGGCTACTGCTTCTGGACCAAAACACTTAGTGAAAAAATTATCTAGAGCTAAATTTGAGCAATTATCTGATACTTTAGTAAAACGTTCTATGGAGCCAGTTGCTAAAGCATTAAAAGATGCAGGTTTATCTACATCTGATATCGACGAAGTAATCCTTGTTGGAGGTTCTACTCGTATGCCAAGAATCGCTGACGAAGTTGAAAAATTCTTCGGTAAAAAAGCTTCTAAAGGTGTTAACCCTGATGAGGTTGTTGCTATTGGAGCTGCTATTCAAGGTGGAGTTTTATCTGGAGATGTAAAAGATGTATTGTTACTTGATGTAACACCTCTTTCTTTAGGTATCGAAACTATGGGTGGTGTATTGACTAAATTAATCGAGTCTAACACAACTATCCCAACTAAAAAATCTCAAGTATTCTCTACTGCTGCTGATTCCCAACCATCTGTTGAAATCCACGTATTACAAGGAGAAAGAGCTATGGCAGTTGATAACAAAACTATCGGTCGTTTCCACTTAGATGGTATTCCACCAGCACCAAGAGGAGTTCCTCAAATCGAGGTAACTTTCGATATCGATGCTAATGGTATCATCAAAGTTTCTGCAACTGATAAAGGAACAGGAAAATCTCACGATATCCGTATCGAAGCTTCTTCTGGATTAACAGCTGAAGAAATCGAAAAAATGAAAAAAGATGCTGAAGCTAACGCTGATGCTGACAGAATTGCAAAAGAAAGAGCTGAGAAATTGAACGAAGCTGATAGTACTATCTTCCAAACTGAATCTCAATTGAAAGAGTTAGGAGATAAATTAACAGATGAGCAAAAAACAGCTATCGAATATGCTTTAACTGAATTGAGAATGGCTCACCAATCTCAAGATCTTGACGCAATCCAAAAAGGATTAGACAATGTTAATGCAGCTTGGAAAACAGCTACAGAAGCAATGTACGCTCAAGGAGGTGAAGGACAACAAGCTGCTCCACAACAAGAGCAGTCTTCTGGAGACAACGTTGAAGACGTTGAATTCGAAGAAGTAAAATAATTTACTCTTAAATTGAATAGAAACCGAGTCAGAAATGGCTCGGTTTTTTTATGGATATTGTTTTGCGTAGAGGCGCACTGTAGTGCGTCTAACTCTAGGTTTTCCACAAACTGATAAATGTCATTTCCTGTTCGGATTCTTTTTCGTAATATTACTATTGTAAATTTTCATGAATGAGAAAGATTAAATACAAGAAAGGGCGCAAGTTGCAACACATTACTTTAGAGTATACTGGCACGCATAAAGATCACGAAACAGAAATGCAACTTTTTGTATATAATGACGCTGATGTTGTCGAATATGATAAGTTTACTGTTCTCGCTTTAAATTCTTGTTTTGATTATACAAAAAACAATTGGCTCAATATTCACGGGCTTCATGATATTGATCTTATAAAAACGATTGGTGCGCATTTCAAATTAGATGATTTTCTACTTGCCGATATTTTAAATACGACCAAAAGAACCAAATTAGAAGATCAGCAAGATATTCTGTTCTTTAATATAAAATCGCTTCTTCCTTCTGAATATTCAGATAATATTAGTGTAGAGCAATTAAGCTTTATTTTGAAGGACGGAATCTTGATTTCTTTTCAAGAAAAACGAAGCGATTTCTTTACGCATATCCGAGAGCGTTTACGTACGCATGCTGGAATAGTTAGAACCAAAAAGGTAGATTATCTCTTGTATTTACTTTTAGATGCTGTAATGGAGAATTTCTACATTACATTGGAAGATGAAGAAGATAAAATCGAAGATTTAATCAATTTAACTAAAAAAGACGCTAAACCAGTTATTTTAGAAAAAATTGAAAACCATCGGGATAATTTAAATTTCTTAAAACGTTCTATAGTACCGCTTCGAGATTCTCTTTATTACCTGAAAACGAAAAAAGACGACGACGACGATAATGGATTAATTCAAAAAGAAACTTTCAATTTCTTTATCAGACTGCATCAAAAAAGTTTGGAGCTTTTAGATCAGATAGAATCAGATATGAGCGCATTGGAAAGTGCTTCTAATTTTTATTTTTCGGAACAAAGTCGAAAAATGAACGAAATCATGAAAACGCTGACCATCATATCAGCCATATTTATTCCGCTTACTTTTATTGTTGGAGTATACGGAATGAACTTTGAAAACATGCCAGAACTCAAAACTCAAAATGGCTATTTTATAGTCATGGGCGTAATGTTTTTGCTGGTAATAGCCCTAATCATTTATTTCAAAAAACGACGCTGGTTTTAGCCCTGTTTTACACTTGAAAAATTTGATTTTTGTAAATTTGGTATTTAGAATAAAAATAAATAATTATGAGTAAAGCAATATATATAGCCACTAGTGACCATAATAGTGGTAAATCAATTATTACGCTCGGGTTAATGAGTATCTTGATTGGTAAGACTGCCAAAGTAGGGTATTTTAGACCTATAATCGAAGATTTTGTCGATGGTGAGGTAGATAATCATATCGAGACCGTTTTGTCCTATTTTAACCTTGATATTAAGTTTGAAGATGCTTATGCCATCACCAAAAGCAGATTAATCAAGAAAAAGAACAAAGGGAAAATAGGAGAGGTTCTGGATTTGATTATTGAGAAATATAAAAAACTGGAAGAACGTTTTGATTTCGTTTTGGTTGAAGGAACGAGCTTTACAGGCGAAGGAACTTCTATCGAATTAGATTTGAACGTTTTAATTGCTAAAAACCTTGGAATTCCAACCATAATTGTTGGTTCTGGAGTTGGTAAAACCTTAGAAGAACTTTTAGACAGTTTGTACTTGGTTTATGATTCTTTTAAAATAAAAGAGGTTGAGGTATTATCTGTTTTTGCTAATAAAGTACAGCCAGAAAATATAGAATTGGTTACAAGTAGTCTACAAAAAAGTTTGCCATCAAATGTGTTGGTTAATACGATTCCGTTGATATCGAGCCTTAATAACCCAACGATGCAGGAGATTGTGCACGAATTGAATGCTAAGGTTTTATTCGGAGAAAATTATTTGAATAATGAAATCGGGCATTACAGTGTAGGAGCAATGCAATTGCATAATTATTTGGTTCATTTGCATGACAATGCTTTGGTAATTACACCAGGAGATCGTTCTGATATTATTCTTGGTGCTTTGCAAGCAAATGAATCAGCCAATTATCCAACCATTTCAGGAATTATCCTGACAGGAAATATTGTTCCAGAAGAAAGTATTTTAAAGCTTATTGAAGGTCTTTCTGCAATCGTGCCAATTATCGCTGTTGATGGAGGAACGTATCATATTACCAACAAAATAGGTTCTATAAAATCGGAAATCTACGCCAATAATACGCACAAGATTGAAACTTCAATTAATACCTTCGAAAAATACGTTGAAATTGAAGCGTTATCGCAAAGAGTAATTACTTTCCAACCTGAAGGTATGACGCCAAAAATGTTTCAATACAACATGGTTAAGCGAGCCAAACAGCACAGAAAGCATATTGTACTGCCAGAAGGAAACGACGACCGAATTATTACAGCAGCGTCTAGATTGCTGGATATGGATGTGGTAGATATTTCAATCATTGGAGATAAAAAACAAATAGAAAGTAAAGTTACAGAGCTTGGACTTACATTTGATTTTTCTAAAGTAAATATCATCAATCCGATAGAATCTGAGTTTTATGAAGATTATGCTAATACGTATTATGAGCTTAGAAAAGCCAAAAACGTGAGTATTACCATGGCACGAGATTTAATGGAAGACGTTTCTTATTTCGGAACCATGATGGTATATAAGGGTCATGCAGACGGAATGGTTTCTGGTGCCGCGCATACTACTCAGCATACTATTTTGCCAGCTCTTCAATTCATTAAAACAAAACCAAATTCATCTGTAGTTTCTTCTGTGTTTTTTATGTGTTTAGAGGATCGTGTTTCTGTTTTTGGAGATTGTGCTATTAATCCAAACCCAACAGCAGAACAATTGGCAGAAATTGCTATTTCTTCGGCAGAATCAAGTTTAGCATTCGGAATTGAACCAAAAATTGCCATGCTTTCTTATTCTTCTGGATCATCAGGAAAAGGAGATGAGGTGGATAAAGTAAGAACTGCAACAGCCATTGTAAAAGAAAAAAGACCAGATTTAAAAATTGAAGGCCCAATTCAGTATGATGCCGCAGTTGACTTAAGCGTTGGAAAAAGCAAAATGCCAGATTCAGAAGTGGCAGGACAAGCTAGCGTGTTGATTTTCCCTGATTTAAATACAGGAAACAATACTTATAAAGCCGTTCAAAGAGAAACCGGAGCTTTGGCTATTGGTCCAATGTTACAAGGTTTGAATAAGCCCGTAAACGACTTAAGCCGCGGATGTACTGTAGATGATATTATCAATACAGTGGTTATTACAGCCATTCAGGCACAGGGAATGTAGTTAATTGTGAATGGTTAATGGTAAATGATTAATTGCTTTGCCTTAAAAATTACTTTTATTGACTATAAATTTGTGATACAAAAAATTAAAAGTTTTGAGTCTTTTAAGAAAACTCGGCACCTTAGAAACTTAGCATCTTAGCACCTTTAATAAAAAATGAAAATACTAATTATAAACTCAGGAAGTTCGTCAATTAAATACCAATTAATGGTAATGCCAGAAAACGAAGTAATCTGTTCTGGAATGATTGACCGAATTGGTTTAGAAACTTCAAATATCACTTTTAAAACGGCTGTTGCTTCACGCGAAGAAACGCTTCCAATTCCGAATCATAAAGTAGGTTTGCAGAAAGTAGCCAATATGCTTTTAGATGCCGAAAAAGGAGTGATTAAATCTACTTCAGAGATTGCTGCTGTCGGACATCGTGTAGTGCATGGCGGAAGCGATTTTAGCGCCACAGTAAAAATCGATGAAAAAGTAAAAGAAAAAATCAAACAGCTTTTCGAATTGGCGCCTTTGCATAATCCTGCAAATTTAGAAGGAATTAATGTGGCAGAAGAAATTTTCAGTTCGGCTGAGCAAATAGCTGTTTTTGATACTGCTTTTCATCAAACGATGCCAGAAGTTGCGTATAAGTATGCCATTCCAAATTATCTTTTGACAGAAAATAAAGTACGTGTTTATGGTTTTCATGGAACGAGCCATAAATATGTTTCAGAAAAAGCCATTAATTACTTAAAAGACAATTCTAAAATAATTACCATTCACTTAGGAAATGGTTGCAGTATGGCTGCGATTAAAGACGGAAAATGTATTGACACTTCGATGGGATTTTCGCCTTCAAATGGTTTGATTATGGGAACACGTGCCGGAGATATTGACCAGTCTGTTGTTTTTTATATGATTAAAAATCTTGGATATACTCCAGACGAAGTAAACGCAGTTTTGCTGAAACAAAGCGGTATGCTTGGGCTTACTGGCTACAGTGATTTGCGTGATATTGAAGCAGAAGCCGAAAAAGGTAATAAAGATTGTCAGTTGGCATTGCAAATGAATGCTTATAGAATTAGAAAAACAATTGGAGCTTATGCAGCAGCTTTAAACGGATTAAATGCAATTGTTTTCACAGCAGGAATTGGAGAAAACTCATTTTATATGCGTAATTTGATTTGTACAGACATGGATTATTTTGGAATTGAAATTGACACAGGAAAAAATGAACTGCGTTCAAAAGAATTAAGAGAAATCAATTCAGAAAAGTCTATTGTAAAAGTTTTGGTTGTTCCCACTGATGAGGAATATGAAATTGCTAATCAGGTTTTTCAATTGCTTGAAAACTAGAAGGTTTTATTTTAAACATAATTTTAGGCTCCTTTTGGGAGCCTTTTTTATGCTTTCAGTTTAAGTTTTTTGTCAGTATCTTTGAATTTAAAAAATAATATCTTGAAATCGATACTTTTTAAATCCGTTTTCTTCTTTTTCATTGCTTTACAGCTTCAAGCACAAGAATTACTTCCCTTTGTCGAAAATTACAGCAAATCTGATTATCAGGGAGATAATCAGATCTGGAATGTTGCACAAGGAAATGATAATGCAATGTATTTTGCTAATAATCACTATTTGCTACGTTACGATGGAGTAAAATGGGAAAAATATACACTTCCAAACAAAACTATTATTCGATCAATTCTTATTGAAGGACATAAAATCTATTCTGGTTCTTATAAAGAATTTGGCTATTGGTATAGAAAAGATGGAACGATGCATTATGTTTCGATTACCAAAAATCTTAGATTATTTGATGAAAAGGATAATGAAGAGATCTGGAAAATATTCAGATTTAACGGTTCGCTTTATTTTCAGTCTTTTAATGATATTTTTATTTATAATGGGAAAAAGATTAAGAAAATTAAGTTCCCTTTTCTTATTTCGTATTGTTTTGAAGTAGATGAAAATTTATATGTCGCTTCGGTTAAAGATGGAATTTATAAAATGAATGGTAAGCGTATTACCAACCCAAAAGGATGGAATGTTTTAAAAAATACTGTTGTCCATGCCATAGAAAAGTACCAAAACGAGACTTATATTTTCACACAAAAAAAAGGAGTTTTCATTGTAGAAAAAAATGGACTTAAAAGCTGGGAGCATCCTATAAACGAAACGTTAAAGTCGGCAACAATCAATGTGGCAAAATTCATTAAAGATGAAAAGCTAATTGTTGGAACCGGAAATCGCGGGATTTTCATTTTAGATTTAAAAAATAATTCCTTTAAAAATATTGAGCGAGATAATGTTTTAATGAATAATTCAGTCTTAAGTATAGGACTGGATAAAGAAAATGATCTCTGGGTTGGTTTAGATAACGGTATTGCACATGTTGAGGTTAATTCTCCTATTTCTTTCTTTTACGATAATTCTGGGCTATTAGGATCTGTGTATGCTGTGGCGGCAATTAATAAAGGTTATTTAATTGCGTCAAATCATGGTATTTTTGAGTATAGTGCGGGAAAATTTAATATGATGCCTAATACTCAAGGGCAGGGCTGGAATATTTCTCTAATTGATGGAAAGTATATTATAGGACATAATGATGGCACTTTTTCGTATGAAAATAATACTCTGACCAAGATAAATGGTGTCAGTGGTGGTTGGAACATGTCCAAAAGCAGTATCAATAATACTTATTTTCAGTCAACTTATAGCGGTATTCTGGTTTATGATGATCCATCGAATATGTCTCATTATAAAATCATAAAAGATCTGGCCAAACCTATAAAATATGTTGCCCAAAACAAAAAGAATGAAATCTGGGCAGCAGACAATTACCGAGGCCTATACCGTGTTTTGTTAGACGATAATTATAATACGCTTAAAGTTGAAAACGTTACACAGCAGAGCAAAATACAAAACGATTTTGGAATAAAGATTTTTGAGTTTAGAAAAGAAATCCTATTTCTAATTAATAACTCTTGGTATACTTACAATTCTATATCTAATAAATTGGAGGAAAATGAATTGTTTAATACAAACTTTAGAAATGTGACAGATGTCGTTTCTATAGACGAAGATCATTTCATGGTTTTGCAAAACGGAATCTTGTATCATATTTATGCTCAAGGAAACAAATTTGTCTGGAATATTATTCAGGAGAAATATTATAAAGGAAAATTGATTAATGAGAATCTAAGGATTTTCAAAAAAGATAATTATTACTTATTTAATCTAGATGACGGATTTGTTTCGCTTAAACTCGAATACGAAAATAAACAAAATTCAGAAGTGAAAATTGAAGCATTTAGTGATGATGCTTTAATTCCGAGCGATGAAAAAATTAAATTCAATACCGAATTAAAGATTAACGTTATTTCTGGAATTTACGGAGCGAGCAAACCAAATTTATTTTATAAGCTCGACAAAGAAAAAGATTTTATTCCAATTTCAGACGGATTAATTGTTTTGAACAATTTGAGTAGTGGTTATCATTCTGTAGAAATTTTTAAACATGATGGAGCAACTTATGAAACAGTTTCGTCATATAAATTTAAAGTTGCAGAACCTTGGTATTTTTCATTTTGGATGATTCTGCTCTATTTTCTAGTTATTGGAGCAGTCTTATTTTTCTACTATAAATGGAATAAACTTCGTTATATGCAAAAATTAAAATTGCAGGCCGAAGAATTAAAACATCAGAGAGAAATTCTTGAAATGGAATTGAAGAAAGAAAATGAACTTAATATTCAGGAATACGAAAAACATATTTTAGAATTAGAACTTCAAGCAAAATCTTCTGAAGTTGCAGGCAAATCATTATCTATTGCGAAACAAACCGAAATGATTGACAAAATTCAAGGCATTTTGGAAACTGAGAAAGATTTTGGCAAGCTTAAGAATGAAATTAGAAAAGCCATTAAGATTAATGAAGTCAATAAACACGAATGGGAAACATTTGAGACCAATTTGAATCAAATTCATAACGAGTTTATAATAAATCTATCTAAAAAATATCCGCAACTAACTCCAAAGGATATAAAACTATGTGTTTATCTTAAAATGAACCTTTCTTCTAAAGAAATTGCCCCTATGATGAATATCTCTTTTAGAGGTGTAGAACTGCACAGATATCGTCTAAGAAAGAAACTTAACCTTACTCAAGACGAAAACCTGTCAAAGTTTTTATTAACTCTGTAAGATTTGATTTTATTTTTTACAGAATTTATATTTTTCCATATCATTTTTTATATAATTACGATACATCATTACTACATCATAATGTTGTGTTAAAGGAATTTTGTTAACATTTATAGTATTGATAATCACTATTGTAAGATAAAATTTTAACACAATGATGTAGCTATGTTGTAGTGGTGTTTGATGTACTACAACGTTGTAATTGCTTAATTTGGCTCTACTAACTTAAACGATTACGTACTGTATGAAAAATTTTATTTTTAGCTTTTTAGCGCTCTTGCTGCTGCCTACATTTATGTTAGGACAGACACAAGCAATCAAAGGAAAAGTAGTAGACAGTAGTGGAATGGGAATTCCAGGAGCAATTATCGCTTCAGCTGATGCTAGAGCTACTGCAGATGCAGATTTCGACGGAAACTTTACAATTAATGCAAAACCGGGAGATATTTTAAAAATCTCTATGTTAGGCTTTGATTCGGTTTCTGTGCCGGCTACAGCCGCACCAATGACAATCACTTTAAAAGAAGCGGGTGATACTGCTTTAAAAGAAGTGGTTGTAATCGGGTACGGTACAAGAAAGAAAATTGATAATACTTCGGCGGTTAGCTCAATTAAGTCCGAAGAAATTACCAAAATGAAAGTAATGAATGCTTCTCAGGCTATTCAAGGTAAAGCTGCTGGGGTTCAGGTATCTACTTCAGATGCGCCAGGAAGTACACCATCAGTTGTAATTAGAGGGGCTGGTACAGCATTAGGAGGAAGAAATCCTCTTTATGTTGTAGATGGTATGCCAACTGATAATATCAACAACATCAATACTAATGATATTACATCTTATGAAGTATTAAAAGATGCTTCTTCATTAGCTATTTATGGTACTAGAGGTGCGAATGGTGTAATTATGATTACAACCAAAGCAGGTAAAGGAAAAATTACTGTAGATGTAGAAAGTTTTGCAGGAGTTAGATCTCCATTAAAAACTGTAAAAATGGCAAACGCTGATGAGTATGTTCGTTACAGTAACGCCGCTTATAGCAACGTTTTTCCACAAGGAAGATTTTCTGCAAATCAGCCGTATAACACTGATTGGCTAGATGCAATCACAAGAACTGGGTCTTATACTCAGAACAATATTGCAGTCTCAGGATCTTCAGAAAATGTAAAATACTTTTTCAGTCTTGGAAATTATGAAGAAAAAGGAATCTTAAATGGTTCTGATTATGGACGTACGACGTTCAGAAATAACAATGAGTTTAAACTTTCAGAAAAAGTTAAATTGACTCAAAATTTTAGTGTAAGTACTATTAAAAATACACCAATGCCTTTGAGTGCATTTACTAATGCTTACAGACAATCTCCATTAGTTCCTGTACGTTATGCTGATGGAAAATATGGTGTACCATTTGTTTTAAATGGAGTTGTAGGTGAAACAGGAGAGTCATTTAATAATGTTGGAAACCCAGTAGCTCAATTAGATTATACAAATGAGCAGCAAAAATCGGTTACTTTACAAGGAGGACTAAAGTTAGATTGGGATATTATTAAATCTTTAAAATTCACATCACAATTTAATGGAGAATATTATACTTACAAACAGTATAATTATGTAGATAATGTGGCTCTTTGGTTATCGGCAGATCCTACTCGTACATTAGAAAAATATCCTTTAGATTTAAATAAAAATACTTTGACCAGAAGCAGAGATGAGTATTTTAATTGGAATTTATCAAATTATTTAACTTATAATAAGGTTTTTGCAGAAATTCATGATGTTGAGGTTACTGCAGGTATAGAGGCGAATGTACAAGGTACGCGTGAGAAATTAACTATCGACAGAAAAAATGTAAATCCAAATTCTAATTATTGGTCTTTGAAAGATGTTAACAATGTAGCTAATGTAACAGGTTATAAGGATGAGGCACTTAATCAAAGAAGATTGGCATCTTATTTTGCTCGTTTTCAATATAAATTGATGGATAAATATTTGGTTACTGGTACAGTGAGACGTGACGGTTCATCGCAATTTAATGAAGACAATCGTTGGGGGACATTTCCTTCCGTTGGTTTAGGATGGATTATTTCAAAAGAAAGCTTCTTAAGTAATGTAGAGCCAATTAATTTATTAAAACTTAGAGGATCTTGGGGTAGATTAGGGAATCAAAATGTACCTCTTAATACTCAAGTATTCACTTCAGGGGTAGATTATCCAGATCTTGGCTCAGGTACAACAATTAATTCTCAGGTTGATCCTAATTTATCATGGGAGATTGTAGAAGAACTTTCAGGAGGTTTTGATTTTGAAATGTTTAATAGCAGATTAAAAGGATCTTTTGATTTGTATGACAAAAATACAACAAACACAATTCTGAATGTTAAACCATATTCAACTTCAGGAATTACATTAGCTACTCCTGCACATGTTGGTGAAGTATCTAACAAAGGATATGAAATTGCATTGCGTTGGGATGATAAAATCAATGATAATTTAAGTTATTGGGTTGGAGGGAATTTCTCTCATAATAAAAATGAACTTACAAGTCTTAAAAATGTTCAGTTAAATCCAATTATTGGAGGAAGTTTAGGAAATGGTCAAAATACTAAAATCTTGGATAATACATCAGTAGGACAGCCATTAGGTAGTTTTTATATGTATGAATATGCGGGTGTTGACCCAGCAAATGGTCAAATGTTGTATTATAAAGCAGATGGTTCTAAAGTCCCTCAGACTGGCTTAGATGAACTTAAAGATAAAAAATATGTAGGTTCTCTTTTACCAACTTCTACTTATGGAGTTACTTTAGGATTGACATACAAAAATATTGATTTTTCTGTTGATGGTTATGGAACAGGAGGAGCAAAAGTATATAATGGAAAAAAAGCACAACGTTTTGGAGGAGAAAATGTAGAAGCTTCTATGGCTAATGGTTTTTGGACGCCTACAAATACTACGTCTTCAATTCCAGCGCCATCTAATTTAACTCCGTATGCTTCAACTTACTATTTGGAGTCGGCAGATTTCTTTAGAATTAACAACATCACTCTAGGATATAAGCTTCCAATAAAAGAGAACAATTTTATTAGCTATTGCAGATTATATGTAAACGCAATTAATCCATTTATTACACAAAAATTCTCTGGATTCTCACCAGATGTAGTATCTGATGGTAAATTGGTTGAAGGTACTCAAGGTGTTGAGTTAGATGCTTACCCGTCATTGAGATCTTTTGTAGTAGGTGCAAATTTAAAATTTTAATATCATGAAAAGAATATATATATCAATGTTTGTACTTTCTGGACTTTTGTTTACAGGATGTTCAGATGATTTTTTGGACGTAGAGTCAACAGAGTCTATTCCTGCTGATCCAGCTTTGGTAAATAGCGATGCTGGAGCTTCTAGTTTTGTAACAGCAATTTACAATCAATTTTTAGGCTGGGATATGTCTTCTTTTGGTTGGAATGCAGTTACAAGTATTATTAGTGATGATGCTGATAAAGGTTCTGATCCAGGAGATGCAGGTGGTGATAAAGATATTATGGATGCTTTAACATATAATGCTTCAACTCCATCATTTCAGTCTACCTGGAATGCAAATTATGCGGGAATTAATAGATGTAATCAGGCTTTGGCAATATTTCCTAAGTTAGATCAGGTGACACCTAGTTTAAAAGTCAGATTAGAAGGAGAGGCTAAATTTATGAGAGCGTTTATGTACTTTACTTTAGTTAAAGGATATGGTGGAGTTCCTATTGTAGATCATTTGCCAATTCCTGGAAATGACTCAGACAGAATTATGCAGTTAACCCGTAAAACTCCTGCCGAAGTTTACGCTTTTATAGAAAAAGACTTAACAGATGCAATTGCCAATTTGCCTGAAAAATCGGCTTATACTGGTAAAGATGTCGTAAGAGCTTCTAAAGGAGCAGCATATGCTTTATTAGCAAAAGTAAATCTATATCAAAAAAATTGGCAAAAAGTAATTGACAATTGCGATAAAGTGACTGGTTATTCGCTGGTTTCTGATTATTCTTTGCAATATAAAAAAGAAGGAGAATTTGGTCCAGAATCTATTTTTGAGATTGATGGAATTGGGGGAACTTCTAGCCCTGGATTTGGAATTGGAAATTATACTGTTTCTCAAGCACCACGTGGTGCTGGAGGATGGGGTTGGGGATTCAATACACCAACTGAAGGTTTAGCAAATGCATATGAGGCAGGAGATGTGAGAAGAGCAGCTACAATTATTTTCAGAGGTTCAGTTTTATATGATGGTAAAGAAGTGCCATCAACTGTTGCAAATCCAAGATATAATTACAAAGCATATTCTTCATCTTTTTATAACCAAGAATTTACAGATACAAATCTTAGATATTTAAGATATGCAGAGGTTGTATTAATGAAAGCTGAAGCTTTGAACGAATTAGGACAGACTTCAGCAGCAATTCCGTTAGTAAATCAAATTCGTCATAGAGCAGGTTTAGGAGATACTCCTTTTACTTCTCAAACTGATATTAGAAAAGCAATTTATAAAGAAAGAAGATTAGAATTTGCTTTTGAGCACGACAGATGGTTTGATATCGTTAGAACAGGACAGGCAGAAGCGGCTATGGCAGCAGATGGTAAAACTTTTATAGTTGGAAAACATGAATTGTGGCCTCTTCCAACTACATTTATGAGAGAAGCAGGAACACTTTCGCAGCAAAACCCTGGTTATTAATCAAAATCTTAAAAATCACTTCCCTCAGGAAATCTGAAGGAAGTGATTATTTTTCAAAATCTTAAAATTTTATAATGGTTAGAATTTCAGTTTTATTTTTAGCTTTTGCTTTTTTTAGTTGTGGATCAAATGCTGATAAGTCAAAAGAAAATGTACAGGAAAATACTTCTGGTGTTGTTGCATTAACAGATGAGCAACTTTTGGATGCTGTTCAAAAACAAACATTTAAATATTTCTGGGATTATGCAGAACCAAATTCTGGATTAGCCAGAGAACGTTATCATCCAGACGGCGTTTATCCTGAAAACGATTCTAATATCGTAACAACAGGAGGTTCAGGTTTTGGATTAATGGCACTTGTTTCAGGAATGTCACAAGGATATATTACGAAAGATCAAGGAGTAGAAAGATTGAACAAAATTGCAGACTTTTTAGGCAAAGCTGATCGTTTTCATGGAGCATGGTCTCATTGGATTGACGGAAATACAGGAAAAGTAAAGCCTTTTGGAACCAAGGATAATGGAGGAGATTTAGTTGAAACCTCATTTTTGGTTGCAGGAATGATTACTGTTCGTGAATATCTTAAAGATGGTTCTGAAAAAGAAAAAGCAGTAGCACAAAAATACGATGCACTTTGGAAAGGTGTTGACTGGCAATGGTACACAAATCAAAAAAATGTATTATATTGGCACTGGTCTCCGAGTTATGCTTGGGAGATGAATTTCCCACTACAAGGATACAACGAATGCCTTATTACTTATGTAATGGCAGCGTCTTCGCCAACACATACAATCGATGTGAAAGCATATCATGAAGGATGGGCGAGAAGCGGTGGCATAGTTTCTTCAAAAACAAAATATAATATCCCACTTATTTTAAAGCACAATGGTGCAGAAGAATTTGGAGGTCCATTATTTTGGGCACACTATTCTTATGTAGGTTTAGATCCAAATCAATTAAGCGATAAATACGCGAACTATTGGGATTTAAATGTAAATCAGACCAAAATCAATTACCAATATTGTGTTGAAAATCCAAATAAAAATGCAGGTTATGGGCCTGAATATTGGGGACTAACAGCTTCTTATTCTAGAAACCCTGACGGTTCTATTGGATATAATGCACACATGCCAAGTAACGATCAAGGTGTGATTTCGCCAACGGCAGCTATCAGTTCAATTGTTTATACACCAAAAGAATCTATGGCTCTGATTAGAAATTTATATGAAAATCATAAAGATGAAACTTGGGGAGATGCTGGTTTTTATGATGCTTTGAGTTTAGGAAATAAATGGGTGGCAAAACGTTACTTAGCTATTGATCAAGGCCCAGAAGTGGTAATGATTGAAAACTACAGAACGGGATTGTTGTGGAAATTATTTATGAATGCGCCAGAAGTAAAACAAGGCTTAACAAAACTTGGATTTAAATCTGGTAAATACGGAATTTAATTTTCTATGAAAAATAAACTGGCATTTGTATTTCTATTATTTTCTATGATTGTTTCGGCACAAAACGAAACGACAGGAAAAATTAATACAGTTATAATGTCTAAATATGAGTTGGGCTATGTATTGCATAAACCAGCAAATACAAAAGACAAAAAGCCTTTAATAGTTTTTATTTCTGGAGATGGAGAAAAAGGAACTGATCTTGAGAAGTGAAGATTCACGGTCCTTTGAAATATTTAAAAACGCATCAATTAGATGCTTATGTTCTCGCTCCACAATGTAAAGAAGATGAAAATTGGGATATAGAATCAATTTATCAGCTGATTGTGAAAATTCAGAAAGAGAATAAAATTGATTCAGAAAGAATTTATGTTACTGGTTTGAGCTCAGGAGGTTGGGCTTCTTGGAATTTGGCTTTTGCACATCCGGATCTATTTGCCGCAAATGTACCTGTCGCTGGCTTTGTAGATTTGATTCAGTTAGAAAAAGCATGTGAAATAGCCAATATTCCAACCAGAATTTTTCATGGATTGCTAGATGATGTGGTAAATGTGAATTACGCAATCACAATTTACAAAGAGTTGAAAAAATGCAATGCTAAAGATGTGAAGCTAACCATTTTTGATGATGCAGGACATGATAGCTGGACAAAAGTATATGATAATCAAGAGATCTACGACTGGATGTTACAGCAAAGAAAAACGAATACAAACAAATAAATAGAATAGAATGAAAAACAAATTAGTCTTACTTTTTTTAGGATGCGCTGTTTTGGGTTATGCTCAAAAAAAGCCAGCTAAAAATACAGTGAAAATTAAACCAAAGTCTGAATTTGTGGCGGAATTAATGTCAAAAATGACTTTAGACGAGAAATTGGGTCAGTTAAACTTGCCAACATCTGGTGATATTACCACAGGGCAGGCAAACAGCTCAAATGTGGCAAAAAATATTGCTGAAGGAAAAGTGGGCGGTTTGTTCAACATTAAATCAGTTCAAAAAATCAAAGAAGTACAGAAAATTGCGGTTGAAAAAAGCCGTTTAAAAATTCCTTTGCTTTTTGGTATGGACGTAATTCACGGTTACGAAACAACATTCCCAATTCCGCTAGGATTATCTTGTACTTGGGATATGGGCTTAATTGAAAGAAGTGCTCAAATTGCAGCAAAAGAAGCTAGTGCAGATGGTATCAACTGGACATTCTCTCCAATGGTTGATATTTCTCGTGATCCAAGATGGGGAAGAGTTTCTGAAGGTTCAGGAGAAGATCCGTACTTAGGAAGCCAAATCGCAAAAGCAATGGTAAACGGTTACCAACAGCACGATCTTTCTAAAAACAATTCAATTTTAGCTTGTGTTAAACACTTCGCATTATATGGAGCTCCAGAAGGCGGACGTGATTATAACACAGTTGATATGAGCCATATCAGAATGTTTAATGATTATTTTCCTCCTTACAAAGCTGCAGTTGATGCAGGTGTAGGTTCGGTTATGGCTTCTTTCAACGAAGTTGACGGAATTCCAGCAACAGGAAATAAATGGTTAATGACAGATGTTTTAAGAAAACAATGGGGCTTCAAAGGATTCGTAGTAACAGATTTTACAGGTATTCCTGAAATGATTCCTCACGGAATGGGAGATTTACAGCAAGTTTCTGCTTTAGCATTAAATGCTGGTGTTGAAATGGATATGGTTGGAGAAGGTTTCTTAGGAACTTTGAAAAAATCTTTAGACGAAGGAAAAGTAAAAATCGAAACAATCGATAACGCTGTAAAACTTATTTTAGAAGCAAAATATGATTTAGGTTTATTCCAAGATCCATATAAGTATTGTGACGAGAAGAGAGCGAAAACTGAAATCTTTACAACAGATAGCAGAAAAGAAGCACGTGATATTGCAGCTCAATCTTTAGTTTTATTAAAAAACCAAAATCAGTTATTGCCTCTAAAAAAATCTGGAACAATTGGTTTAATCGGACCATTGGCAGATGCTAAAGAAAATATGCCAGGAACTTGGAGTGTGGCTACAAAAATGGAAAATGCCGTTTCATTATTGAGAGGTATTAAAGAAGTTGCTGGGGCAGGAACAAAAGTTTTATATGCAAAAGGAAGCAACTTAGATTATGATGAAACTTTTGAAACGAACGCAACAATGTTCGGTAAAACATTACACCGTGATGCTCGTACAAAAGAAGAGTTATTAGCAGAAGCTTTAAAAGTAGCTGATCAGTCAGATGTTATTGTTGCAGCTTTAGGAGAATCTGCAGAAATGAGTGGAGAATCTAGCAGCCGTACAAACTTAGAAATTCCACAAGCGCAAAAAGATTTATTAAACGCTTTATTAAAAACAGGAAAGCCAGTTGTTTTGGTTTTATTTGACGGGCGTCCGTTAGTAATTACTGACGAAGAAAAAACAGTTCCAGCAATTTTGAATGCTTGGTTTGCTGGTACAGAAGCAGGTTATGCTATTGCTGATGTGTTATTTGGAGATGTAAATCCTTCAGGAAAATTAACTTCAACTTTCCCAAGAAGCGTTGGACAATTGCCAATTTACTACGCACACAAAAATACAGGAAGACCACTTTCTAACACAGAAGGTAAATTCGAAAAATTCAGATCAAATTATATTGACGAAAGAAACGAACCTTTATTCCCATTCGGATTTGGTTTAAGCTATACCACTTTTGATTATTCAAACTTGAAAATTTCTTCTGATAAAATGAATGCTTCAGGGAAATTAAAAGTGACAGTTGATGTAACAAACACTGGAAATTTCGACGGAAAAGAAACAGTTCAGTTATATATTAGAGATTTAGTTGGTTCAGTAACAAGACCAGTTAGAGAATTAAAAGGTTTCCAAAAAATAGCACTTAAAAAAGGTGAAAAACAAACAGTAAGTTTTGATATTACTGTCGAAGATTTAAAATTTTATAACTCTGATTTACAATTCGTAGCAGAGCCTGGGCAGTTTGATATCTTCATTGGAGGAAATTCAAATGCCGATAAGAAAGTTAGTTTTGAGTTAACTAAATAGTTGGTTTATTTGATTAGTGAAAAGCCCTTCTTTTGGAGGGCTTTTTTTCTAAAACGAAAAACCTTTTTTGTAATTTTTTAACTACGTTATTATGAATAAAATCAAAATAGTTAGTGCCGTTTGCCTTATTGCTTTTTCATATTGCAATGCGCAAAAAAATGCCATTGTAGCACATCGCGGTGCATGGAAAAAAAGCAATCTTCCAGAAAACTCAATTGCATCTTTAAGACATGCAATCAATTTAAAATTGCCAGGTTCTGAGTTTGATGTTTGGAGAACAGCAGACGATTCGCTTGTAATCAATCATGATGCACATTATAACAAACTGCTTATCGAAGAAACGAATTATGCAGATTTGATAAAATTTAAACTTTCTAACGGGGAAAAGCTTCCAACCCTTCATGAGTATATTTCAGAGGGAATGCGAAATAATAAACATACGCTTTTGGTATGTGAAATTAAACCGTCAGAAATCAGTAAAGAAAGAGGACAAAAAACGGGTGTAGCAGCAGTCGAAACCATAAAAAAATTAAAAGCCGATAAAAACACCTGCTACATCAGTTTTGATTATGATATTCTAAAGAAAATTAGAGAAATAGATTCTAAAACCTCTCTGCAATATTTAGAAGGCAATAAATCGCCAAAAGAAGTTAAAGCAGATAAAATTAACGGCGTCGATTATCATTATTCAGTATTTCAAAAACACCCAGAATGGATCCAAGAAGCTAAAGACAATAAAGTGATCTTAAATGCTTGGACTGTTAATGATGCTAAAGATATGGATTGGATTATTGAACATAAATTCAATTACATTACTACAAACGAACCCGAACTTTTAAAGGAAAGAAAAGAGATTAAAAAATAGTCTTTAAAACTTAACTTAAGAAAATCTAACTATGAAGAAATTATATAAAAAACTAACGCCAATTGTATTGTTTTCGATGCTTTTCGGAAACAATCTTTTGGCGCAAAATTCTGGTAAAACAGAATGGTTTGATCCTAGCAGACCCGCTACAACCTATTGTAATCCAATAAATATTGGGTACAATTTTACGACTCATAATCACAACGGAATTCCAGAATCACGCCGTTCAAGTGCCGATCCTGTAATTATTACTTATAAAGGTGAGTATTATTTATTTGCTACCAATCAGGCAGGTTTCTTTTGGAGTAAAGACATGTCAGATTGGAATTTTGTTTACGGAAGTTTCCAAAGACAGCCAGGCGATGACGATCAATGCGCTCCTGCAGCTTGGGTTGTAAATGATACATTATTTTATGTGGGTTCAACTTGGAAAAGAGATCACCCAATTTGGAAGACAGCAGATCCAAAATCAGGAAGATGGACACGCCACGTAGACAAAGCAATGTTGCCAACTTGGGATCCTGCGATTTTTCAAGATGATGACAAAAAAGTATATATGTACTACGGTTCAAGCGGAAAATTACCACTTGTTGGAGTAGAAGTTGATTATAATACTTGGCTTCCAAAAGGAAATCAGGCTGATTATGCAACATTATATAAAGCGACAGAAGTAGAGGATATTCAGAAACCTTACGGACAAATTAAAGAAGTTGCCATTTTAGATCCTTCAGCTCACGGATGGGAGCGTTTTGGACCAAATAACGATATGGAACCAGCGCCTTGGGGTAACTTTATTGAAGGTGCTTGGATGACGAAACACAACGGAAAATACTATATGCAGTATGGTGCACCAGCAACAGAATTTAAAGGTTATGCAAATGGTGTTCATGTAGGAGACAATCCGTTAGGGCCTTTTACGTACCAAAAACATAATCCAATGTCTTATAAACCAGGCGGATTTGTAATTGGAGCTGGACACGGAAATACTTTTGCTGATAATTACGGAAATTACTGGAATACTGGAACTTGTAAAATTTCTATTAAAGATCGTTTTGAGCGCCGTATTGATATGTTTCCAGCAGGATTCGACAAAGATGATGTAATGTATTCTATCACCGCTTATGGAGATTTTCCGATTGTATTGCCAACAGGCCAACGCGATCAAACTAAAGGTGCAGCTTCAGAATGGATGTTACTTTCGTATAAAAAGCCTGTAACAGTTTCTTCTTCTGAGGAATGTATGGAAGTTGAAACACACAGAATGGATCATGGTGGTAAAAAAGTGTATGAGAAGTTCTGTTACGGAGCTGAAAATCTTACAGATGAAAACATTCAAACCTATTGGTCTGCTAAAACAAGCAATCCTGGCGAATGGCTTCAAATGGATTTAGGAAGACAAATGGAAATAAATGCTTTGCAGATTAACTACGCAGATCATAAAGCGACACAGTTTAATAAAGCAATGGATATTTATTATCAATATAAAATTTTCATGTCTGATGATGCCCAAAATTGGACTTTGGTGGTTGATAAATCTAAAAATGATAAAGATGCTCCGCATGATTATGTAGAATTGACAAAGCCATTTAAAGCACGTTATATTAAAATGGAAAATATTCACAACGCTTCTGGCTTATTTGCAATTTCAGATTTCAGAGTTTTCGGAAATGGATTGGCAGCAAAACCTAAAGCCGTTGCTTCTTTTAAAGTCGATAGAAATAAAGCTGACTCAAGAAACGCTATGATTTCATGGAAAAAACAGACCGATGCAATTGGTTACAACATTTATTACGGAATTACTCCTGATAAATTATACAACAGTATTATGGTTTATGGTGACAATACATACGATTTTAGAGGTTTGGATAAAGGCACAAAATATTATTTCACTATTGAGCCTTTTAATGAAAATGGGATTGGGACAAAAAATAAGATTATTGAAGTAAAGTAGCTATCTACCGCTTATTTTATGGTTTTGTATTGAAACCGCCTCATTTTGAGGCGGTTTTTTTATGTTTTGACAATTGATAACTGTTAAAAAAATAAATGTAAAATATTTATTGTAAAAAAAATTGTACGTTTATGATAAAATAAGATTTTACTTATAATTTTAAAAGTTTTTCTATGAGCAAAGTAAAAATATATGGCAATCCCAATCCTGTGATAGGGATAAAAGAATATTACTCTATACATGATTTTTTTGGCAGTTCTGCTCCATCAAAATTCATTGAGCCATTGGAAAATATACCTGACGAAAATATCAAATGGAGTATTTGGATATTATTGGGAAATACATGGACAAAAATGACTAAAAACAGTAAGACAGGTGCAACAGTAGACTATACATTTACCCAAACCAGCCTTAAACGCAAAGGAATCAGGATGCTTGTTGATGCCAACGGCGAAAAAGCAGTTTTGGATATAAAAACCAAAAATAATTCAGAAAGCAAAATACTGCATATCGAAATTCTTGATAATCTAGGAAAAAAGCCCACGAAATTATTTAGCTATGGCGAAACCATTACAGCTCGCGTGCATTGCCTTAATATGGAAAAATTTCGCATAAATGTTACTTTATGGGAGAATGACGGAGGCAAAAAAGACCTTTCCGACATTGTCATGGACACAAAAGAAGCTAATGTATTGCAAGGGAAAGCCGATGTAGAATTTACTTTTGATCCTAGTAAAGTATGGCTTGCCAATGCAAAATCGGCACCTGGTGAGTCAAACGAAGGCGCATTTCATGAATATTATGTAACGGCTGAGTTTTACAAAAAAGTTTCAAAACCTACCCAAGATGTTAATGTCATCAATCCGGATTATAAAGTAGATATACTTTCAAAAACTTCTGCTTCTAAACCATCTGAAACAGAAACCAAAAAAACATCTCCCAGAGAACAAAAAGGCGCTTCTAAAAAAGAAACTAGAGGAATAGCAAAAAAAGATGAAAAAGCTCATGATTATCATGAGCAGAAAGTTGATGTACAGCCTACTATTGTTTTCAATCCAAACCAAGAGTTTATTAATAGTTTGATGATGGTTGATGTTGGGGATTCTGTGTGGCATCAGAAAAAAGGTATTTGTACCTGTAAAGAAAATAATTTCTACTGGAGCAATAAATTAACTTGTGACGAGCGCAAAAAAGTACTCGAAGTATGTGCAAAACTTTGGGGAGAAGATAAAAAGAAAGACAAAGCAAGTGAACTAATGGCAATTATGCATCTTGAAACGGGTAAAAAAGACATGTTTAAGCCTTATGCCGATAATGGAGCTGACTATTCTGGTTTAATACAATTTAGCGATGCTTCGGCTAAAAAATTAGGAACTACAAGAGCTGAACTAAAGAAGATGACTTTTATAAAGCAAATGGATTATGTTCATGATTATTTTGCTTCAAAGAAAGAAATATCAAACATGGTAGACTTGTATTTGCATGTTTTAAAACCTAATGCTGTAGGAAATGGAAATAATCCTGATTATATTCTCTTTGACGAAAGTATTTCAGTGCCGGATGGCGATGGAAGCCAAACAAGCGCTAAGCAAAGGGGGATTAATATTGGTATTGAGCCTTGGGTAACGAAATACGGCTATTCCTCAAATCCTTCATTTATGAAAGGCGAGGAACATACCCAACGAAAAAAGTGGGTTTACACCAGACAGCGTTTTGAAGACCGTTGGGGATTTATAAACGGAAAAACCACAGTTTCTGATGTTATTTTAGAATTAAAGGAAAAGCATTATGATCCTGGAGCAAAAGAGCTTTTTAAAGGTATCTGTGAAAATGCTGAAGAAGGAAGTGTTGATATCAGTGACAGAGCACCATGGATGGAAGTAGCTGTTAATGAAGCTAAAATTTATGGTGGCAAAAAACAAAATTTAATACAAGATAGAGTAACAATGTACCATAAAGAAGGCGCTAGCTATCTAGGTAAAAAAGATGCCTGGTGTTCATCATTTGCATGCTGGTGTCTTGAAAATAGTAATCCTGATTATCCTTCACCCCATTCACCAGGATCTAGATCATTTATTAATAATAAAACGGTTGAAAAATGTGAAGTATTTTACGGTGCAATAGCTACATTTTCTGATTGTAATAAAAATGGTATTGTTGAAAGCTCGGGACATGTAACTTTTGTTTATGGAAAAATAAATGGCACAGATAATTATGCTGTGTTAGGAGGAAACCAAAATAATATGATTAAAGTTTCATCGTATGACTGTAGTGGAAACGTTTTCCACAGTCATTATAGTGCCAAGAAAAAAAGAGACGTATATAAAAAATTTATGGGTTTTTTCAAGCCTAAGGGATATGAAATAAAAACAACTGAAAAATTAACGGCATCAGATGTGTATTCAAATCCTGACGAAGCAAATAAATCAATAGGATTAAGTTCAATTAAAACTGTTAAAGGGGAGAAAGATGATTAAAAATGAAAAAAGTAAATTAACCAAACTAGGAATATTAATTTTTGTTTTGATTTATGGCTGTGCTAAAAAAAAAGAAGAAAATATTCAAATTGAAAATAAAATTAATAAAGAGACTATGTTATATAATGATAATAACGATAAGATAAAATCAATTTTAATAAAGCAGGTTGATTCTGGAAGTGATGAAGTCTATGGTAGTTTTCAAGATTACAATAAAGATGATCTAGACGCTCTTGTTATAGTTGCGCAATCCATTTTGAAATCAAGTGGATACAAAATAGTAGATAACAAGAATTTTAATGATATTGTAAAAAAAGTATTTGGAAGAATAATTGATGATCATTCCATAAATGAATATTTAAAGATTGAAACATTTGCTGAAAATAAATGCGATAAAAGTTTGCAATACTACCCTTATACTACTGATGCACAATACTTATATGTCGTAAAAGGTAAATTCATTACAAACTTTTACCCTCTTCCAACAATAATTGATTATTTAAAACTGTTTCCTGATGTTTCAAAATTTGAAAAAGAGGACATCATTATTGAAGATAAGATAGAGAATGTAAAAACAAAAGCTTCTCAATGGAAAGATGATTTACAATATTTAGCTCAAACAAGAGAAAAAAATATCCAGATACTTATAAATCGCAACAAATATCTATTCAATGATAACAAAGCAAGTTTGGTATGGCTAAAGTTTAACGATCAAGAATTTTTAGAATCACTTGTAAAAGTTTTTGGTTACGTTCAAGATAAAGATTTATTAAAATGGGTTTTGGACAGAAGTCTAAAAGAGGATAAATCTAAAGAAGAGGAATTTTATAAAATACTAGTCACAAAAACCTGTGATAACAAATATATTTTCCATAAAGAGGTTTTTGACATAATGTCCCAGGCTGATGCCAAAAACAAAGAAAATTATCTTAATTTTTTAATAGGAAGGATAGATCTGCCAAAAATTGAGGGGCTTAATTTTAGCGAAGACACAAGAATTAAAGCTTTGTATTGTTATTATGCTACAAAAATTGATAGAAATTATATGTTTTCCTTTTTCCCAAAATTGAATGATGAGAAATTTGAGGAAGAATTCAAAAGAAACAACTACTACAATATCCCTGATTTTAAAAAATTATTCGAGGATACTAAAAATGGGGGTATTGGTTTGCCTATGTAAAAGCTATGCTTACTACTTTTCAATTATTAGAGTCTTCTAACGAAAATGGGATTGGAACAAAAAATAAGATTATTGAAGTAAAATAATTTTTATTTATAGAATACGTAAAAGCTCCGATTGCAAATTGAAGAATTTGTAATTGGAGTTTTTTTTTGAGAAAAGGTTGAGAAAATGACTTTAAAAATGTCAATAATTTTGTTCCTTTGTGAATATGCCATTGGCATGCTAAACTCCAAATTACTACAAAAACTATGAAAAAAACGATTCTTTTAACTGCTTTAGTTTTAAACGGATTGACATCTTTTGCACAGACAAATGATGAAAAAAACATCAAATTATTTTACAAAAAAGCCTTAACCGAGTCAAAATGCTATACTTGGCTTGAATACTTGTCAAATGATATCGGAGCTCGTTTGTCTGGATCTAAAGGTGCAGAACAAGCTGTTGACTATACTAAAAGGCAATTAGAAAGCTTAGGGCTTGATAAAGTATATTTGCAAGAAGTTATGGTACCACATTGGGTTCGTGGAGAAAAAGAAACAGCTTATATTCTTGACGGAAAAGTAAAAACCAATGTGCCAATTTGTGCATTAGGAGGTTCAGTAGCAACTCCAAAAACTGGTCTTACAGCAGAAATAATTGAAGTTCAAGGAATAAAAGAATTGACTGAACTTGGAGCAGATAAAGTAAAAGGGAAAATTGTTTTCTATAATAGACCAATGAATCCTGAAAACATTGAAACTTTTACTTCTTACGGAGCTTGTGTTGATCAAAGATATGCAGGAGCAAAAGAAGCTGCAAAATTAGGAGCAGTAGGAACAATTGTTCGCTCTATGAATTTGCGTTTAGATGATTTTCCTCATACAGGAGCTCAGAGTTATGGTGATTTGCCAAAAGAACAATATATCCCGACAGCTGCTATCAGTACAAATGGAGCTGAATTGTTGAGCAAATCTTTAAAAGTAAATCCAACTTTAAAATTTTACTTTAAACAATCTTGTGAGACTTTACCTGATGCATTGTCTTACAACGTAATTGGTGAATTAACAGGAACTGTAACTCCAGAAAATATTATGGTTGTTGGAGGGCATTTAGATTCTTGGGATTTAGCTGATGGTTCTCACGATGATGGGGCAGGAGTAGTGCAGAGTATGGAAGTTATTCGTATTTTAAAAAACTTAAACTACAAACCTAAAAACACTATTCGTGTTGTATTGTTCATGAATGAAGAAAATGGCGGAAAAGGTGGAGCTAAATACGAAGAAGTTTCAAAACAAAACAAAGAGAACCATATTTTTGCTTTAGAAAGTGATTCAGGAGGATTTTCTCCAAGAGGATTTTCAATTGAAGCTGATGATACTAATTTGAAAAAAATCCAAGGTTATAAAGATCTTTTTGAGCCTTATTTAGTACACAGTTTCACAATTGGCCACGCAGGTTCAGATATTAGCCATTTGACTTCTCAAGCAATTGTTAAAGCAGGTTTAAAACCAGATTCTCAGCGTTATTTTGATTATCATCACGCTGCAAATGATAAATTTGATGCAATCAACAAAAGAGAATTAGAACTTGGAGCAGCAACAATGACTACATTAATGTATTTATTAGACCAAAACGGAATCGAGACTAAAAAAGCAAATTAAGATTTATTTTGAAGCTGTTTTTTAATTTAATCACTATCTTATTTGTAACAGTCGGATTTGGACAGCATAAATCTGAAGATGACTCTGGGAAATTATATATAAGCGAAAAAAAATATTCGATATTATTTCCTTATAACTGGCACCTTCAACAATCAGATTCTTTGCAAATGAAATTTACGCTTTTAAGCGAAAAAAGTTCGACAGATGACAATTTTATTGAAAATGTAGGTTTACGGATTTCTGATCTTGGATATTCAGGAGTTAAAGCAAAAACAGTAAAAAAGATAATTGATAAAAGATTCGGAGTAAGCAGCGAAATTATTTCTAATCGAAAGGTTGTAAAAAACGGTTTACAGGGACAAGAAATTGTTTACAAGCAATTAATGAGTAATGGTGCTTTCGGTACCATTTTGCAATACTATTTTATTAAAGATAGAGATTTATACATACTTACTTTTTGCAGTAAAAGTGAAGAATACTTGTCTTATATGCCCGTTTTTCAATACATGTATGAGAATTTTGATATAAGATAAAACAGAATGTTTTTATTAAGAAAAACAGCAATCGATATCAGATTGCTGTTTTTTTTTGATAATTAGTATCGATTGAGATTACAATTTCATTACAATCAAATAAAATATAAAGGTGAGAGGAATATTAGAAAGTAAGGTTAGAATTTTGATTCCTATATCTCTTCGCTGTTCTGGAAGATGAATAAACCGGTCGGCTAAATGTACAAACATAATTGCATTTACAATTATTGCGCCCAATGCAAATGGCCACGCAATAACCAAAACCATAGAATTTGCATTTGAAACAATATAAAGGATAAACAGAATTGTACTGATTATGAAAGTGCCAACAGCCAATTCAATAGATTGTTTTTCTTCAAAAGAGTTATGAATTGTTTTCATGATTTTAAATTTTAAAAGTTTGCTGAATAGTTTGAATGGGCATAAAAAGCATTTTTGAAAAATCGAGATAATGAAATGCATTTGCCTTTTTACCTCTTTTAAATTGCTGAATGAAATAGTTTATACGTTTTGGATAAAAAATAGTTCCAGTTGCTATTACCATAAATAGATACAAGCTTTTTTTCCCGTTTCCAAGCAAATAATACTGCATGCCAATTTCTTCATAAACCGAAACTCCAGTATTAGTCAAAACATGGATAATATCATGATCTTCGAGTTTTTCCTGAATGTCAAAATGATTTTTATAAAGAAAATTTCCTAGACCAAATCCTAAGCTTTCTTCGGGATAATTCATTAATAAGCTTTTGTCAATATTCCAAGGCTCATTCTTCTTAAAATATTTTTGATAGGGTTTTTTAGAACATTCATACAGTTTTTCAATCAAATAATCTCTCATGGTTTGGTTTTTAAAAGTTCTTTGAATCTCAAAGTTAGTTAACAAATAAAAAAGCTAGAATGAATTAAGGCTAGCTTTTTAAGATATTAATAAGTATCTACGACTGTTTTCAATATAGTAGAATCGGCCAGGTCAGAAGGAGCAACGACTTTTTCTTCTAATGGAATATTGTTACCGTAACGCTCTTTTAGTATTTTCTGAACCCTCGGATCTTGCAAATTGAAATCTTTCAATTCTCTAAGTTTAGACAATTCGATTCCTGCAGCATTTTTATATATCTTCCAGATCAATTCAGAACAATAGATTCTATTGTCTGTCCATTCAAAATAAGCATCATATTCTTTACCATCAAACTGCTGGCTGTAATCTTTCATTTTTTGTAAAATCTGCGGATTCAAAGTGTTTTCATCTTTTAATCTTTTTACCACATATTGGCTATTTTTTCCATGCTTAATCCAATCTTCAAGCGGAGTAAGTTTTACAGGCTGAACGGCTTCAAAAACAAACCAATTTCCGTTAATATCGTAAATAATACCACAATGTGAGAATTTAGAATTTGTTGCAATTCGAACCGCTTCACATTGTTTAGATTCTGAGGTCTGAAAAATAAGATCACCATCTTTAAACTTGCTCGCTGTTGTTTTTTCTTTTTCTTCTTTGTTTCCTGTAAATGGATTATTTGGGAAAACTTTTATGGCAACAAATAGTGCACAGCCAAAGCTTATGATAAAAGTAATGATCGGGAATAGATATTTTTTGAATTTCATAAAGTATAATTTAAAGTACTTTGAGTTGCAAAGTAAATGATAAAAAAAATAGCCACCAAATAAAATGACAGCTATTTTTATAAATATTTTTATGTGGTATTAGACTCTAAAAATACCTCCAACAGCAATAATACGCTGGAAGAAGAAGAAGTCTTGAGAAGCTTTGTCAGCACTGCTTGTTGTAGTTCTGATGTCCTGCATATTGATGTAACCTCCTTTTAACTCTCCCTGAATATAGAAGTGTTTGAAAAAAGTAATATTAAGACCCGCTTTTGCAGAAACACCGTAACCAGAAATATGAAAATCATCATGACGTTCTTTGCCCAAAAGCGTAGTATTAGTTTTTGGATACAAAAGACCGGCTCCCAAACCTTCGGTTAAGTTAATCTGAACTTTATCAATATTTGGTAATCCAAACCATTTTGAAACATCATCAAATCTAGAGACCTCAGTATTAACATAATTCAAACCATCAGTATGCTCATAAATTAAAAATGGAACTGTAGTGCTACCTGGAGGCATGCCACCTTCCTCAGCTCCACCTTGAGACATATCTACGGGTCTGTTATTGTATTCTCCATTATAAATATGACCAGGGTCATCTGCAGGTAAATTGATATTTCCGTTTACGTTTGCAATTTGATTCTGTGTCATTACATATTTCATGTGGTCAACACCAATTGTAACACTATAATGATCACTGAAAAAATAACCTAATCTCAAATTAGTTTGAGGAATAGTCATATTTACTGGATTGATATAATCTACATGCCATCCTTTCGGTTTGTCATGAGCTGCCATATTCTCAACTGTAAAGTTGTAATCTTTACCTCTAAAGTTTACATCAGATTTTGAGTAACTTTCTCTATTACCACCCCACATAACAAAGAATTTTCCTTTATTGTGAGCAGCATATTTTTGTACTGGTATTTCTTCCTGAGCAAATGTGTTTAAAGAAACACAAGCCAGTAAGAAAAATAAAAATTTTGTTTTCAAAGAACTTAAGTATTATAAATTAAAATGCGTTAACTGTTTTTCTGATAGCAACTAACTTATTCATCAGACCTTCAAAATAGTCTAAATGAAGCATATTGGCACCATCACTTTTTGCGTTAGCGGGATCAAAATGTGTTTCGATAAAAATCCCATCAACACCAACTGCAATACCTGCTTTAGCTACTGTTTCAATCATATCAGGTCTTCCGCCAGTAACTCCAGCTGTCTGATTTGGCTGTTGTAAAGAATGTGTTACGTCTAGAACTGTAGAAGCATATTGCTGCATAGTAGGAATTCCTCTAAAATCTACAATCATGTCTTGGTAGCCAAACATAGTACCTCGATCTGTAACCATAACATTTTCGTTATTACAGTCTAAAACTTTTTGAACAGCATGTTTCATGCTTTCAGGACTCATAAATTGTCCTTTTTTTAAGTTTACTGTTTTTCCAGTGTTGGCAGCAGCCACAACAAGATCAGTTTGACGAACTAAGAAAGCAGGAATTTGTAGCACATCTACATATTGTGCCGCCATATCAGCATCTTCATTTGTATGAATATCTGTTACTGTTGGAACATGAAAAGTTTCTGAAACTTTTCTTAAGATTTTTAATGCTTTTTCGTCGCCAATTCCAGAAAAACTGTCAATTCTAGAGCGGTTTGCTTTTTTAAAAGATCCTTTAAATACATAAGGAATCTGCAGATTGTCGGTAATGCCAACTAATTTTTCAGCAATTCTAAGAGCCATTTCTTCTCCTTCAATAGCGCAAGGTCCTGCTAATAAAAAGAAATTTCCGCTGTCAGTATGCTTAATTTGTGGAATATGTTGTAAGTTCATAAAATTATTTTTTTGCAATGCAAAGGTAGTCATGATTTATGAATAGCAGATGAAGATTTAAGATTATTTTAAGAACTCGAATAGCTGGCTAGGAGCTTAGTAGAATTAACAAATTTCTAAAATTTATAAATGCTTTTTCCGAGGCAATATTAAAGCAAGGAAAGAAACTGATAAATGACATTTATCATGTTCTGAAGTTTTGCAGTTTAATATTGGTTTTAGTTTTGGCTAATCTATCCTTTTGATCGATTCTCTCTCCATTTTTTAATCAAAAATTGAATAATGATTACTATTATCAGAATAAAAAAGAAAGAGAAACAAGCTACCGCAATTCCAACGAGTGGCATACCACATCGCACAGGATTTGGCTCATAAAGTTTTGTAAGATTATAATCAGCAATATTAAATGCTGCGAAAGAGTGGACGATTTGCAGGACAAAATTGATCCAAGAAATTCGACTGAGTTTTAATGAAGCAGGTTTATAGATAGAAAATGTTCCCAATATTACTTGTGATAAAACTGGCAAAATAATAAGCAACAATGGCAATATATTAAGCATAATCTTAGTTTGAGGACATTTATTTCAGCCTCAATCCTAGAGGAACCATTAAAATCCCTTTTTCATAAATATTCAAATACAGTTTTACTGGTTTTTTTTGTCCTTCCCATTTCAGTTCATAAACATTCAAAAATCCAGCCCCCATATTACTCCTTTTAGTAGGAAATGGGCAACAGGTTTCTAACCTAGAATACGTTATTTTTTCGCCATTTGGACCAGCCAAAGCGTTTAAGAAACGAGTTTCGTTTAGAGCTTCGTTATTTGTATTTTGAAAAAATATGTTAATTGGATAATCAGGATCATAACCGTACTTTTTATCTTTAGCAAATTGTGTTATAGCAAAAGTGTTGTCCTTTTTCAAAATCAAATCTGGTGCGTTGTCGTCGACATTTTTTAAAGTCGATTTTGTGCTTACGCAAGAAGAAACACTGATTAATAAAACAATTAAAAAAGCTATTTTTTTCATGGTTAAGTTTATTGGATAATTAAACTGTTTGTTCTGTTGTTTTCGGATTTAGTTTTAAAGTACCAACTACAATCAGATATTGTGCCAGAAGATAAGTCAGCATAATAAAAAAGGAACTTTTAGGAATTGGCGCATAAAATTTATTCATTGCCAAAATACTGTCTGAAATAATAAAGAAAATTGCGCCTAAAAACACAAGTTGATTTCCTGGTTTTTCCCATACCAAAAATCCGTTGAAAGCAAATAAAAGCATAATTGAAATTACAGAAGCATAAATAGAAACAGGAATTTCAAGTTCTCCTAAATATGGCATTAGAAAAGAAATCATTCCAATTAAGTAAAATGCAATTAATACACTGCCAGTTATAAAAAAAGGTTTATTCTGTTTTTTTCTAATTCTTTTCTGTTTATTAAAAAGTATGCAATACACTACGTGTGCTGAGAGAAAAAATATTAGTCCTAAAATAAAGTAAATTTCGCCAAGGTCTGTAAAAAGTAAAGTAACATCTCCAAGCCATGAAAGCGCAAGTGCCGCCAATAGAATGTTCTGAGTGGGAAATTTTCTGTAAAAATAAGCTCCAAACCCAATAATTGGTATTAGAATGGGTTTAAGAAAAAGATCAAAACGTTCGTGGCCAGTGAGCAGAATAATGAGATAAACCATGCTAAATGCCAGATAAATTTTAAAAAAAGATGAGTTTCTCATAATAGGGGTTATGAATTGGTATATTGGTTTTGGTTGGTTTTAAAGTCAAAATTAACAAAATAAAGCGTTGTTAAAAAAGATAAAATTAGGTAAGTAAAAATAATATAATTGCTAATCGGAATTGTACGATTTAAACCAAACCAATCTCCATAATAGCCAATAATGCAAATTACAATTCCCAATCGGATACCTTCCCATAAAAGAGCAAACCGATTTTTGTCCATTAATTCTGTATAACTATATATGGTTACAAAAATAAAAAAGCCGTAGATAAAGATGTTTGGAAGACCAATTTTGGCAATATTCTCAAACAAATAACTTACAAACAATAATGTTATCAGCATTTGAATAACAGACCAATAAATCAGTTTTTGAGAATTCTGCGTGCCATATTTTTCAAAATTAAAAACATTTTCAATTTTGTTTACTGGAAATTTTTCTTCAAAATTTTCAGGACGCCAGCCAGTTGGTTTAAACCAAATAGTAAGTTTGTCTTTCCATTTTGGTGCTCGCCACGCATCTTTTATTAATAAACTTAAATGTTGAAAATTTATCTTTATAGGATTCCAAGTATTGGCAGGTCTTGTAATCCCGAAAACAGGAGGTACATTGTCTAATTCTTCTTGAAAAGTACCAAAAAGTTTGTCCCAAAAAATAAAAATCTGCGAGTGGTTTTTGTCCAAATATTCTGGATTAATGGCATGATGTACACGATGATGGGAAGGAGTTACCAAAATATGCTCAACAAATCCCATTTTCTTGATATGCTTTGTGTGATACCAAAATTGTAAAAATAAATGAATAGGCAGTGTTATTGCAATTACAGAAGCAGGAACGCCCAACAAAGCTGCAGGAATCAATAAAAAGGTAAACAAATTGACCAAACTTGCAATGGGTTGGCGCAATGCACAAGCGAGATTAAATTCTTCGCTGCTGTGATGAATGGCATGTTTGTTCCAAAGAAAATTAATCTGATGCGCCAAACGATGGCTCCAATAACCATAAAAATCAATTACAAAAAATGCAATGCAGTAGGAGAGAACATTCGCTTCTAAATGCTGTAATGCAATTTTAGAAACTAGCCATTCGTAGGAAAGAAAAGTTACACTCAGACCCAAAACATCTTTTACCGAATTGGTAATGCCAGAGCTTATGCTGGAAACGCTGTCTATTAATGGAGCTGTGTCGTTCTTTTTGTAAATGCCGTAAATTTTTTCAATGATAATCAAGGCTAAAAAAATCGGCATTGCAATAATCAATATCTTTCCATATTCTTCCATAAAAAATGCATTCAATTTCGTTCAAATATATAATAAAATCGAATGCATTTTGAATTATTTATAATTAAACCGTTATGATTGTATTATTAATTCAAAATGAGGATACAAATTATTGAGGTTCAAAAGGATATTTTACTGGATGATATTTTACTGTTTTGGGATTTTTTATATTAAATCGTACATTTTCTTTAATAATCTGAAACGAGTCGTATTTTAATTCCAATTGAATTTGATTGTCCGAATTTACTACTCCGTATTTATTGTTTTTCTTCACAACAAACTCTCCTGTGCCGTAAATTTCTGTAATCACATCATATTCTGCCGGAATTGCTATTGTATTGTTATTGCTGTAAACACCAAATTTATCTTTGTTTTTAAAAATTTGATAATTGCTCTTTGAAAACCCTCTAAAAATGGAATTATTCTTTACAAACCCATCTACAAAGATTTCGGTTTCAGTGTAGCTATTGTTTTCGATTGTGAGAATGTACTTTTTAGAGTTTTTTACAGCAAAAATTTTGTTTTGGGCAGCGCTATAAAAATCATAATCTTCAGGAATTATAATTTCACCTTTTACAGAAAACAATCCGCCTTTATTTTCTGCATTGGTTGTTATATAGTAATTAGAAAAAGGATCAATGTATTTGTATGATATCGGAATGATTTCCTTTTCCTGATAAGGATTTACAATGCCTTGCAAATTGTTTTTATAGGCAAAATAATGATTTTTGAATGAAATACTGTCTCTAGAAAAAACACCGTAAACGTTATCATAAACTAAAGGTTTCAAAACAGAATCTTTTTTATCGACTAGACCATTTTTTTCATTGTTTTTTACAATATAAATGGAATTTGACGGATAAATTTCATCATACTTACATTCAATTTCATATTGACCATTCGAATTTATAATTCCTTTTTTCTTCGTTAATGTATTTAAAATAAGAAAAGCATCTTGATCAAGTATTCTCTCAAACTTATGATTTTTAATAGTATTTAAAACGGTATTTCCTAAAGTATCGATTATTAAAGTGTTTTTGTTTTGAAGCGTAACAATCGATCTTTTATGCTGGAAATACTCAATATCAAAAGCCTGAAAATTGGTGATTTGTTTTCCTTCAGCATTAAATAAATCAATGCTATTCTTATTTTGGACAAATAAAATAGCATTGCTACCCATTATATTCTCATATTTAATCGGCAGAATGATTTTATTTTTCAGGTCAATAACTCCGCTTTTGTTGTTTTTTGAAACTCTTACCAGATTATTTCCTAAGTAAAAAACATCTTCATAATCAAAGGGAATTATAATATTGCCTTGCAAATCAATAAATCCTCTTTTGAATTTTTTATTGACATAAATGCCAGCTTCAAATGTGTTTTTAAGATCTTTTCGATTATGGATGTATTGATAGTTGGGCTTTATAACCACATTTCCGAGAGAATCAATTAATCCCATTTTTCCTTTAAAAGTTCTAAATGCAGCATAATTGTTTTCAAAACCATAAACATATTCGTAAGTTTTATTTTCTGTCAATTGCTTGCGAAAAGGCTCAAATTTTGCTTGCCCTTTTGAGATAAAAGAAAATAACAGAATCATTAAAAGAAAGATATTTCTCATAATTTTGAATTAATACAAATAAAAACGCATTCTCTTCAATTCTAGTATAGAATAAAACAGAATGCGTATTAAAATTATCAGATCAATTAAACAATTTCGGCGCTGAGTCCAGCTTCCAAAAGTTGTGTGCATTGAGGTTTAAGTTTTTCGATCGGACCAGTTTTTACAGTGCATTTTCCATTGTAGTGAACAATTAAAGAACATTGCTCGGCTTGTTCAGCCGTATGGTCACAAACACGCATAAGAGTATCAATTACGTGATCAAAAGTGTTTACATCATCATTATACACAATGATCTCGTTATTAAAAGCTATGGCTTCTTTTTCGCGAACTCTTTCTCTTACTTTTTCTTTAGTACTCATATTGTATGGTTTTTGTACTGAATTGATTATCAGTATCTAATTTACGTATTTTAAAGATACCCAGTTGTTTCTTTGAAGCTTTTTAACATAAGTTAAGCCTTTTTCCACGCAAGAAGCATCAATAAACGGAATATCTTCTTCGTAGAAACCGCTAAAAAGAATAATTCCTTTTGGGTTTAAAGCATCAACATAAGCCTGCATATCATTTAGCAAAATATTTCTGTTGATATTGGCAATGATTAAATCGTATTTTTTGCCTGCCAATAATGCCGCATCGCCTTCATAAACGCTAATGTGTTTGCAATTATTGCGTTCGGCATTTTCGATAGAGTTAAGGTAGCACCAGTTGTCAATATCAATGGCATCAATTGGTTCAGCGCCTTTCATTTCTGCTAAAATGGCTAAAATAGCAGTTCCGCATCCCATATCAAGTGTTTTTAAACCTTTTACATCCATTTCCAATAAATGCTGAATCATCATGTGAGTGGTTTCATGATGCCCAGTTCCAAAACTCATTTTTGGCTCAATTACGATATCAAATTCAGCATCAGTTTTTTCGTGAAAAGGCGCGCGAACGTGGCATTTTCCGTCAACATCAATTGGTTCAAAATTCTTTTCCCATTCTTCGTTCCAGTTTACCTGATCGATCTCTTCAATTGTATATTCAATTTTAAACTCTTCAGATTGCAAAATGTAGATATCATCTAGAATATTTTCATCCCATAAATCTTTCTTCACAAAAGCCGAAATTCCGTTTTCTGTTTCTGTGAAACTTTCAAACGCTTTTTCGCCCAATTCAGCCACTAAAATTTCAGAGCCTAATTCTTTTGGCTCAATTGTAAAATGATATCCTAAATAGATGTTTGACATAAATAAAAATTTTTGCAAAGGTAATCCTTAAATTATAAATTTTCAATTTAAAAATTCCAAATTCCAAAACGAAAAAACCATTCGCATCACGAATGGTTTTTTGTAAAATTTAAAATTTAAAATTTAAAATCTAAAATTAGATAGCGGTTACGATTGCTAAGAAATCGTCAGCTTTTAAAGCTGCACCTCCAATTAAACCACCGTCTACGTCTGGTTTAGAGAAAATTTCTTTAGCGTTTTCTGGTTTTACAGAACCACCGTATAAAATAGAAACTTCATCAGCGATATCAGCTCCGAAAGCTTTACGGATAGTTTCTCTGATGAATTCGTGCATTTCTTGAGCTTGTTCTGGCGAAGCAGTTTCTCCAGTTCCGATAGCCCAAACTGGCTCATATGCTAAAACAATTTTAGACCAAGATTCTTTTGCAATATGGAAAACTCCATCACGCAATTGGTTCTCAACAATATTAAAGTGATTTCCAGATTGACGGTCTTTTAATTCTTCTCCAAAACAGAAGATTACTGTCATGTCATGTTTTAAAGCTGTATCCACTTTATTTGCGATTAAAGCATCAGTTTCGTGGAAAATAGCTCTGCGTTCAGAGTGACCTAAGATTACTGTATTAACGCCAATGCTTGTTAACATATCTGCAGAAATTTCTCCTGTAAAAGCACCACCTTCAGCTTGGTGAACGTTTTGAGCAGAAACTCCAATAGTTGTATTTTTTAATTTAGCCGCCGCTGCTTGTAAGTTTACAAAAGTTGGCGCAACAATTACTTGTGCATTTGTTTTCGCTGGAATTTTAGCAATTAATTCGTTTAATAACTCTTCAGTTTGCGCTGCATTTTTATGCATTTTCCAGTTTCCTGCAACAATCGATTTTCTCATTTTGGTAGTTTTATATTATTTTTTTGTTTTTTGTTTGAAATGTTGTGGTTGAAAAATTATTTCAATGATTGTAAAGTAGAATTGATTTTCTCAAAATCAGTTTCAATTGCACGATAAAGCACAATTTTTCCAGTTTTGTCAATTACGATGTATCTTGGAATCCAGTCTAAGTCAATAGCTTTTCCGAAAAGGCCTTTCATACCATCGTTCATCATGTAATGATCGCCTTTATTTAACTCATGTTTTTCAATTCCAGCTTTCCATTTATCAGCTGTTTTATCAGCCGAAATGAATAAGTAAGACACATCAGGATTATTAGCTTGCAATTCTTTTAATTTCGGCATTGCTTTCACACAGTCACCACACCAAGAAGCCCAAACTTCGATTACTAAAGTTTTACCCTTATATTTTTTTAAGATGTTTTTGAAAGTAACCTGACTTCCATCAGTGGCCAGTAGTTTCTCGGATAAAGCCTCTTTAGAAAAAGCTGTTTTCTGAGCTTGTGTGCAAGAAAAAGAAATAAATGCAATTACGGCTAGGACTAATTGTTTCATATTTTATTAAAATTATTTTTTATTAGGGTACTGAATTCACAAAGTTAAACAAACAAATCGAATGCCAATTGTAGATTAACAAAATTTGAAGAGTCGTTTATTTTGTAACAAAACGGTGTTTTTTGGTTGAAAAAAGCGTTTTGAAATCGTAATAGTAGAGACGAAAAATGGTGTTTTTTTCTAACGGAGGTATTTTGCAAATAGAAAAATGATAAAAATTTTATTTTTAGAAAAAGATTTTAATCAAAAAAACGTCAGATTACAATGAAAAAAGCCTTCAATAAAATCAAAATTATCGAAGGCTTCCTTTATGTTTTTGAATGCTTAATTTAATTCATAATTACCATTTGCCCATTTTTTGCTTGGAGCAATCCAGTTGTCTGCAGCTTTGTACAAAAAGCCATGTTTTAGCCCTGTGTTAAGTTCAATTTCTTTAAAATGATCTATTTTGCATTTAGAAGTTTCTTTTCTTTTAATGGCAGAAACACCATAAATATCTGATTTTTCATAAATGGTTAAAATATTACCGCAGAAATTGATATCTGGTATTTCTTTAATATCAGAATCTCTGAAACAGCCAATGAAAACAAAATTCACATCTGGATTGGAGAGATAAGTAGAGACATATTGCGCAATATAACCGCCTTTTGAAGTTCCAATAACAGTAATGTGGTTTGGCTGAACTCCTTTTTTTATTAATGCTTTTATCTGTTTTACAATCTTTTCGGCATAATCAGCAGCATTTGTGTTTTTCTTTCTTTTTTCACTAAAAACAATAAAGTTATCTTTTCTAAAAGATTCTAAAATCTCATTGTATTCTGCTTTACCATATTCGGGATGAGCTACATTTAGATCGTTTTCTTCAACAAATTTGTTATGAAAAAAGAAAATATAGCGTTGGTCTTTGCTGGTAGTTTTTTCCTGGCTAAATGCGTAATTTAAAAGAAAAATAAAGAAGAATGTAAAGAGGATTTTTTGAAATGAACTCATAAAAGTTTTTTTTGGTTTAATTGATTTTAACAAATATATAAACTTAATATTCGCTTTAATATTTTTCTTACGTCTTTGTTGCGGAGTTTTTCAAAGAAAAACGCCAATTCAAATGAATTGGCGTCCTTGAACATTTATATTTTTTGAAATATTATAATTTCAAATTATCAACATCATTGTAATGCACTTTTTGAGCGATAGTTCCGTCATGAACCACAACAATGCTTGGATTTGCTCTTTCAACAGTTTTTAAAGCCGTTCCGTCGCAGAAATAGAAATCGATGTCTAGAGTATAGTCTTTTTTCGCTTTAGCAATTTCATCAGCTCCAGAAGCCGTCATTCCGATTACTTTGTAACCTTTGTCTTTTGCATCTGCCGTGACTTTAGCTAATTTTTTCATTCCTTCTGGATTTGATAAATTCAAATCGTAAGTTACATAGATTAGCAATTTAGGCTCTTTTAATAATTCTTCTTTATAATCAGAATCATCTTTTGTCATGGTAAAATCATGAATTGGCGGAATGTATCCTTCTGAAATTACTTTATCTTTTCTATCAACGAATACTGCTCCTTCCGGAATATTCATTAAATCTTTTTCTGTAAATTCTTTATCAACACCATTTACTTTGTAGATAAAAATCATTTCAACAACCGATTTTGGAGCACCTTCTGGAATTTCCATTCCTTTCTCGATGTTTGTTCCCACTTTATACGGACGGAAATCTTTGATCGGATTGTGGTTGATAACCCAAACCGCCATCAATACACAAAGAATAATACTAATCAATACGATAATATTGGTAACCAGTTTAGAAAATAAAGGTTTAACTAGTTTTTTATTGATGAATAAAATCAAGATAAAGAAAAGTAAAACAACATCTTTTGTGAATGACTGCCAAGGCGTTAAGTGTAAAGCATCTCCAAAACAGCCGCAATCTTTTACTACATCAAAATAAGCAGAATAGAAAGTAAGGAATGTAAAGAAGACAATTAAAAGCAATAATGCCCAAATCGTTAATTTTGATTTATATCCAACCAAAAGCATTACTCCTAAAACTACTTCTAAAATTACCAAGAAAATAGCTAATCCTAAAGCTAATGGCTCTAAGAAAGGCATATTGAAAACTGGCTCGCTAAAATATTCAGCTAATTTATAAGAGAAACCAACAGGATCGTTTAGTTTTATTAATCCAGAAATGATAAATAATACACCGACAAATAATCGGGAGAATTGAGTAATGATGTTTTTCATGGCAAATATTTAGGGTTTTAACTCCAAATTTGTAACTCCCAAACTCCAATTTTAAAGTTGGAATTTGGGATTTTATTTTTTTGAAATTTTATTTATTTATAGGATTTAAAATCAATGCAAATACAGAATAATTGATCATGTCCTGATAATTGGCATCAATTCCTTCAGAAACTATGGTTTTACCTTTGTTGTCTTCAATCTGTTTTACACGAAGAATTTTTTGCAAAATCAAGTCAGTTAAAGAGCTTACACGCATATCACGCCAAGCCTCTCCGTAATCATGATTTTTGGCTTCCATTAAATCTTTGGTCAGTTTTACTTTAGCATCATATAATTCAGTTGCTTTTTCAACGTCAAGATCCGGCTGATCTACAACGCCCAATTCTAACTGGATCAAAGCCATGATGGAATAATTGATGATTCCGATAAATTCTCCTTTTTCGTCTTCATCAACTTTACGAACATCATTCTCTTGTAAACTTCTAATTCTTTGTGCTTTTATGAAAATCTGGTCAGTCAGCGATGGCAATCTTAAAATTCTCCATGCACTGCCATAATCTTTCATTTTATTGATGAACAAGGTTCGGCAAACCTCTATAACATTATCAAAATCTTGGGAAGTATTCTTCATTTATATGCTGTATATTTGCTAAAATTTCTTCAAAAATAAGGATTAAATTAAAGAGTTTCAAGTTTCAGGTTTTCTTTGTTTCAAGTTTTTTCTAAACAAAGTGTTAATGGAACTGAAATTTAAAAAGTTTAAAGTTTCATGTTCCATGTTTCAAGTTCTCTAATCGCGCAATCTGCATCAACTTGAAATCTGAAACCTGAAACAAACAAAAACAAACAAAACGATGACAATAAACTGTAAAGGCGAACTTATAGATTTGTCGATTCCTAAAGTAATGGGAATCCTAAATGTAACGCCAAATTCTTTCTTCGATGGAGGAAAATATAAAAATGAAGACGAAATTATTTCTCAAGTTGATAAAATGCTTTCAGAAGGAGCGACATTTATCGATATTGGAGCTTATTCTAGTAAACCAAGTGCAGAATTCGTTTCAGAACAAGAAGAAATCGACCGAATTGTTCCGGCAATTGAATTGATTTTAAAGCATTTTCCGAAAACATTATTATCAATTGATACTTTTAGGGCTGAGGTTGCAAAAGCAAGTATTGAAAGTGGTGCAGCGATTATAAACGATATTGCAGCGGGAGAACTGGATGATAAAATGTTTGAGGTAATAGCAAAATATAATGTGCCTTACATCATGATGCACATGCGAGGAAATCCGCAGACAATGCAGAGTTTGACAGCGTATGAAGATATTGTCAAAGAAATGCTTTTCTATTTCTCAGAAAAAATAAAAAAGGCCAGAGCTTTAGGAATTAACGATTTGATTTTAGATCCAGGTTTTGGTTTTGCAAAAACAACCGATCAGAATTATGAAGTGATGCAAAAGATGGAGCTTTTTAATTTGTTGGAATTACCCGTTTTAGCAGGAATTTCAAGAAAATCAATGATTTATAAAACACTAGATATTACGCCGCAAGAAGCTTTAAACGGAACAACTTTTCTAAATACAGTTGCTTTGATGAAAGGGGCAAAAATTCTTCGTGTGCATGATGTGAAAGAAGCTGTGGAATGTGTTACTTTGTTTAATAAAATGAGTTTCGAATAATATTTAACGATCGTTTTGTCATTCCGAGGAACGAGGAATCACACTCGAAACTCGACAAAGATTGGCGAATTTCTGAGAGGAAATACTAGTGTGATTTCTCCTTCGTCGAAAGGACATACTTTATCTAAAATGAATTATAAATTATGAAATACTTCACTTTAATTATCGCTTTATTTCTTTTCTCTTGCGGAAAAAAAGAAGATGTTTTACTTCCAAAATCAAATGTCTCAATTGTAAAAGACGTACAAGATCATTCACCAATTTACATCTTTTTTAAAGTTGAAGGAAAAGACACAATCGCCGATTTAAACCGAAAAAGTGCCATTATTTCAACAAATTGGATTTTTAATATTGACAAGCGTCTTCCTTTGAAATTAGTGATTCCGCAAGTAATGAAAATGCAGGACAAAAAGCGAAATGAGAAAATGCATCAAAATGAAGAATCTGAAAACTATTATTCGTATGCAGATTCTGTTGGAAAGAATTTAGCTTTTCTGCCTTTCACGAAAGTGTTTTATAAAACAGAAAGACCTAAAATAGGAAATTTTGTAGTTTACTTTAAAAAGGGAAAACAACAGGTTTTTATGGGAAATAAGGAGATAAAAATATCAGAAATATTAAAACAATTCTATAGTATAAAGTTTGAAAAAGTACCAGATTTGGTGTTTTTATTTGATAAGGATATGAGTTATGGAGAGTACATTCAATACAAAATCCTATTGCAAAAAGAGGTAACTTATAATCTCGATAGACTTCCAGTAGAATTTATTTTTTAATACGTTAACATAAAAAAACGAAAAGCCTTTCTGATTCAAGAAAGGCTTTTTTAGTTTTAGAAATTTAATAACCACCGCCTCCGCCACCGCCGTCTCCGCCAGAAGTGCCAGTTTTTGTCAGAGTACCGCTAATTTCGCCATTAGGATAAGCAGTAGTGTGTAAGTTAACATAATAATGATTGGCCATCAGCTCGGTAATTTGCGCATCAGTCATAGAACCAGACACAGATATTGGAGAGGTAGATACACTGGCATCAGGAAACGGAATAACAATTACGTCGTCTGCTGCATGTATATGTCCATGTATTGGTGTTAGGCCTGAAAAATTCACTTTAAGATCAAATGTTTTGGCAGTCTTATTTAATTTAAGTGTTGCACTACCAGAAGCTGAAGAAGTTGCGCCTGTAACTGGGGTCAAATTAGCAGTAAATGTGATAATTACTGGTGTGTAATTGTCGTTGTTGTCATCGTACCCATTGGAGCACGAAATTCCAATTAAAAGCAATAGTAGGATTGCCGAAAGGCGAAATAAAGATTTCATAATTATATGCTTTTTAGGTTAAAAGAGAGGTTTAAAAAACTATAATTATTAAATTTTATTAAGATTTAATAAATCACTATAAATTTACGATTTTTATTTTTGATTTGTTTGTTTTTGTGTTTAAAATGCTTGTTTTTAGTGTTTAGTGTTTGTGCGACTTGAATTTTGTAAAACTTGGAGAGAAGATTATTGATGATGATAAGGTTCGTTTCGTAAAATCGTAAATCCGCGGTACAATTGTTCTATAAAAAATAAACGAACCATTTGGTGCGAAAATGTCATTAGCGAAAGCGAAACTTTTCCCTGAGCTTTTTTATAAACGGTTTCAGAAAAGCCATAAGGGCCTCCAATTACATAAACCAAGGTTTTTACACCAGAATTCATTTTCTTTTGCAATTCTTCTGAGAAACCAACGCTGGAGAATGTTTTTCCGTTTTCATCTAATAAAATCAATTGATCGGTTGGCGAAAGTTTAGAAAGGATTAATTCGCCTTCTTTTTCCTTTTGCTGACTTTCAGACAGGTTTTTTACGTTTTTGATGTCGGGAATAATCTCCAATTCAAATTTGATGTAAAATGACAAACGCTTAGTATAATCGTCAATCAGAGTTTGAAGCGATTTATTATCTGTTTTGCCTATGGCGATGAGTTTGATGTTCATTGTTTTTTCTTTTAGCCACAGATTTCACAGATTAAAAGGATTTTTATTTTAGAATAATTTAATCTGTGTTAATCTGTGAAATCTGTGGCAAATAAAATCTATTTTTTATTCTCAAAAACGGTTTCAAAATGTTCTACAATTGGAAACGGTTCATAATAATGATGCAAAATCTTTTTCCATTCCAAGTACGCTTCAGAAGTTCTGAAACCCACTGTGTGATCTTCAAGTGTATTCCAATCAACTAATAAAAGGTATTTGTTTTCGACTTCAAGACATTTTTCTAAACGATGTCCTAAATAACCATCGATTGAGGAAATATATTGACTTGCTTTTGCAAAATCAGCTTCAAATTGATGGGCTAATTCTGGTTTGACATACAGAAATGCAGCTTCTAGAATCATATTCAAATGAATTTTATCTGCTTGATTTGCTAAATCTGCCGAAAAAAATTATACTCTCGCAGATTTAGCAGATTTGGCTGATTTTATTTTTACTAATTTTTAGAAAACTTCGCTTCAAAAGTTTTAAAGCGATTATCTAAATCTTTAATTAATTGTTTTTTTACTGATGCATCTTGAATGAAACTGTAATTGATACTGTTATAAACGTATTTTTTTATCGTTTCGTAATTCACATCAGGATATCTTTTTGCTAGTAAAACATATTGTTCTGTCATATTGCTTCTTAAAATTCCTGCATCGTCTGTACTGATTACAATTGGTACATTAAATTCTTTGTAAAGCGTAAATGGATGTCTGTTTTCTTTTACTTTCAAAATGAACTCGTTGCTCGTTAAATTGATCTCAATTGGAATATTTTTTTGAGCCATATATTTCAACAAATCATACGAGTTGGCTTCGTAAGCCATATCAACTCCGTGACCGATTCTATTAGCGCCTGCCACATAAACAGCATCATTAATATGCCAAGTCAACTCTTCTGGCTGAACCAAACCTAAAGTCAATTCACCAGCGTGAAGCGTATATTTTACGTCTGGAAATTTAGCGTGACAGTATTTAAACATCACCATATGAAGCCAGTAATCTTTCATGGAAGTTTCTCCATGTTCCGGTGAAACAATATTTACGCCAGCAGTCAATTTACTTTCGCTTGACGAGATAAAAGCAATGACCAGATTTTTGAATAAATCTACCGGTTCCATAAAACGAAGTACAAAGTTTTGATAACGCATGGTGAATTTTTCATCATCCATTTTTAAATCTTTGTGCAGTTTTGCTATGAAATTAGTATTGAAATCGTCGGCATATTTTTTAGCATCTTTTTTCTGAAGTGATTTATACAAGTCATCTAAAAGTTTTAGAACCGCTTTTTCATCTTTTTGACTAGCTGCCTGACGAAGATTGGTATTGAAATCTGCCAAATCAGAAACGTTCATATCACATGGAATAGTCGATAATTGCGTTTCTATATAACTCACGTTTTCGGCAATGGCACGTTTTTTTAATTCCAGCATTCCTTCGGCAAAATGACCTGCAATTGTTGGTTCAAATTTCATGAAAGAATCAAAAAACTGATCGTCAGAAGGTACAGAGCCATTATAGTCTTTAATTGACCAAGTCTGCATGATCTGCTGTTCGTAATACTCTAATTTTCCTTTATTTTTAATAGATGAAAAGTTCTCCCAGTTTCCGTTTGCAGGTTTGGTTTTAGAAACTGCCATAGTTTCAAGATTCAAATAAAAGTCTTCTGCAATAGCTCTTTCTAAAAGCGGTTCTGCATAAACTGATCCTGAAAAATGATGGTGTAAATCGCCTCCTTTAGGCATTTGTTGGAAGAAAGCTGTTAAGAGAGCTTCATTATTTCTGATTTTTTCTAAATAACTCTCAGCCGATTGAGAAAAGCCGATTTGTGCTATAAAAAAACAGAAAAGCGTAATTATCCTTGTCATACATTAAGTTTAAATTACGCGCAAATATACGATTTTTTTTTGAGGTTCAAAGTTACATAGGTTCAAAGTTTAGGATATATGATTAATGGCAATTAAATAAAAAAGACGCACAGCAGTGCGTCTCTAAAATAAGCCTTTGTTCCTTTGTAACTTTGAACCTTTGTTACTTAAGAAAAAAGTACATCATGTATTTCAGGAACCTTATCAAAAACGCTTTTAGCAAAAGGACAAAGCGGAATAATTTTAAGATTGTTTGCTCTTGCATATTCTACAGAAGCCATAACCAGTTTTTTCCCAACACCTTTCCCATTAAAATCTGGACTTACTTCTGTATGATCGATTATAAATTTTGTATCTCCAGCCCAAGTATAGGTCATTTTTCCGGCCTCTTTTCCATCTTCAATTGCTTCAAAATAGCCTCGTCTTGTATCGTTTATTTGTTGAATTTCCATTGTAATTATATTAATGTCGTTTTAATTTCGATTGAATGTGTCAATGTTTTATGAATTGGACAGCTGTTTGCAATCGTTTCTAATCTTTGTCTTTGCGTTTCGTCTACTTCGCCTATTACTTCAATTCTTCTAGTAAATGAGGTACAATTTCGCTCTGAATCTCTTTCGAAATCAATTTTGATATTAATTTCTTCAACGTTCCATTGTTTGCGATTGATATACATTCGTAAAGTAATCAAAGTGCAAGAAGCCAATGAAGAAGCTAAAAGCTCGGTTGGATTTAAACCTAAATTTTTTCCGCCTAATTGCTGAGGTTCGTCTGAAATTAAAACATTTCCACTTGCTGAAGTGATTTCCGTGCGATACAAACGTGTATCTATTTTTGCTGAAATTGTATCCATAATTATTTAATTCTTGGTTCAGGTAATGGAACAAATTCGGTTTCGCCTGGAACTTTCGGAAAAGTTTGAGCAGTCCAGTCTTGTTTTGCTTTTTCGATGAGGTTTTTATCAGAAGAAACAAAGTTCCAAAAGATAAAATGTTCTTCAGGAAACGGTTGTCCACCAAAGATATAAACAGTTGAATTTGCAGCAATTTCGAATTCGCAAAGAGAAGCTTCAGTTGTAATTAAGATTTGTCTTGGGTCGTAAGTATGTTCGCCATTTTTGATACTTCCATCTAAAATATATAAACCGCTTTCGCCGAATAAATGATGTCCAATATTGATTTTCTTCGCTTCTTTGCTCTTAATTTCAATAAAATACAACGGACTATAAACAGGAACTGGAGATTTTTTGCCAAAAGCTTCGCCGGCAATTAATTTGTATGAAACGCCGTCTTCTTCCCAAGCCGGAATATCATCAGCTTCGACATGCGTAAAATTTGGATCCATTTGTTCCAATTCTTTTGGAAGCGCAACCCAAATCTGTAATCCGTGAAGCATTTTGTCTGAATGTCTTAAATATTCAGGAGTTCTTTCAGAGTGAACGATTCCTTTTCCAGCTGTCATCCAGTTTACAGCGCCTGGTTTTATTTCTAATTCTGTTCCTAAACTGTCGCGGTGCATAATGCTTCCTTCAAACAAAAAAGTTAATGTAGAAAGTCCGATATGCGGGTGCGGAGGAACATCCATATTTTCATGATCACTTAAATGCGCAGGCCCCATGTGATCGATAAATACAAATGGTCCGACAGCTCTTTTTTCACGGAAAGGCAATAATCTGCCAACCATAAAATTTCCAATGTTGGCAGAACGTTCTTCGATAATTAAACTGATATTTGACATGTGGTATTATTTGATTTGAAAACAAAATTACAATTGTGATAGAAATCTGTAACTTAATTTAGATTAAGAAAAGTTGTTTTTGGATTTATAAAAATAAGAAAAATCGTTGAGGTTATTTACTGCTTGTTTGATTAACAACAATCCCAGTTAAAATATGCTTTTTCAAACCTTTTATTGATTAAATCATCTTTATTAATGAAAAAGTTAGCAACTCCACTATCACCAAACATGATTTCTTCATCGGTATCTATCTGAAATAATAAAATATCATTTTTTGAATTTATATCATAGTCTCTAGGGTCACTTTGAGTAAAGTAAGCATAGCCTCCAATTTTGTGTCCACAATTATTGTCATAAATAAAATTTTCAAGTTCTTCTTTTTGAGACTTATTTAAAGTTTCTTCAAATTCCCAATAATTTAATCCATTAAATAAATAATCGAATCTAAAATCAGTAACACCACCATATTCAATTTCTGATGAAAAATTTAAACTATGTTCGCAATAAACAGGAAAATCTTCGTATAAATCTTCCGTTAAAAAATCAAAGTTAGTTTCATGATTTTTTATTTCTTCGTGATATATAATTTTATAATCATCCATATCGTACCAATCTTCACTTGGAATATAAAATTGCAGAATACCTTTTTCTGGATAATTTTCTAATCTGGGAATTTCAGAAAAATTTAATTGCGCCAATAGAACCATTGGTTTTCCGGAATTGTCTTTTGGATATTCAAATCCAATTGGTAAATAAGGTTTTCCTAAAAATTTACTTTGAGTAAAATTTAGAATAGTTTCTTTTTCTATTGGTTTTGCCTCAATTTTAATAAAGTCCAATTTGTACTTTAATAAGTCATTTTCAAATTCTTTTAAAAAGTCTGGAAAAATCATATTTTTTTTTTGTGTTATTTTATTTACAAATTTAAAAAATAAGTTCAAATTCCAAAACTTCACTCTCTGTTCCATTAATTATAATAGACAATTGATGAGTTCCCGCATGAAAAACACGCGTCGTAATCAATTTAAAAGACTGATTTCTTTCAATTTTCGTTAATTGATTCGGATGGTAGATTTTTTCACTGATTTTGAAAACTTTTTTTGCCAAATGTCCTTTTGCTTTTTTATAATGAACAGCATATTCTAAACGAACTGTTTTTGACTTTTCGTTTTTATTATTCAAGTGAAAATGAAACTGAAGATAATCTCCAATTTTTACAGTTGGCGTTTTGATTTCGAAAGACGAAAGTTCAATATTCGTACTTTCTAAACCATAATGACTTAGAATTTCAGGATGGCCTTGTTTTAGTAAAGTTCTACATCCGTGTTTGATAATTCCGTCCGTTTCTTTACTATGGCCTTTCCATCTTGAAGCGATTTCAAGAACAATTTCAGGATTATCTTTAGCAATATCATTTAAATTATTGGCAACGCTTCTGCGAACATATTCTGATGGATCATTTTTTAGGTTTTCTAAAATTGGAAGAATAGAAGAGGGATTTTTCTTCAAAAACGGAATCGCCATTGCCCAAGGCAATCTCGGACGTGAACCTTCACTCGCTAAACGACGAACATGATGATTTTCGTGCAATGACCATTTAATCATTTCTTCAATCATTTGCCCTTTATATTTTAAAATGAAAGGACGAACGGCAAATTCACAGCTTATAAATTGTGTTACAGAAACAAAGGCTTTCTTAGAAGTTTCAAAATCATCTAAACCGTACATTTCGATATAATCGGCAAAGAAGATGAAAGCCAGATTGCTATCGGCAAAATTATTTTGTCTTAAGTTTTCTATTATTTTATCGATTAAAGCAGCTGCTTCAGGAAAATTTTGAGGCATGAACTGATGAAAGACGACTGTCGTATGTTTCATTCTCTCTTTCCATTCTTTTAGAGCAAAATCTCCTTTGTAAATGGCGGAAATAAATTTTTGTCTGTCGAATGTTGGATAGACTTCAGCGACAGCTTTGCTAAAATTTTCGTAAAAAGAAACCGAGTAAATATCTTTAATTAATCCCATAATTTTGCTTGATTAAATTTCAAAGATATTTAATTGAACGCTTATTAATGGATTAAGTTTTGTTAAGAATTGTAACTTTATTTTTCTGAATATCTTAAAGGTTAAAAAAGAGATATTTAATGTTTTGTATAATTTTTCATGTTCTCGGAACTTTCAAATCCATAAAATAAGTTCTAATTTAGCATTATTATTAAAAAAAGAAAAATGATAAGCAAAGTTCAATTTCAAGCAGAATTAAAACTCTTAATAGAAAATGCCATAAGAGAAGATGTCGGACCAGGCGATTATAGTTCGCTTGCGTGTATTCCTGATACAGCTCATGGTCAGGCAAAGCTATTGGTAAAAGATCAGGGAATTATTGCTGGTGTTGAACTTGCCAAAATGATATTTGAGTATGTTGATCCGAAACTTAAAGTAAAAACATTTATTGAAGACGGTACGCGTGTAGAATATGGCGAAGTTGTTTTTGAAGTTTCTGGCAGCTCACAATCTATTTTAAAAGCAGAAAGAGTAGTTTTGAATACGATGCAAAGAATGTCTGCAATTGCTACAAAAACGAGTCATTTGATGAAGCTTTTGGAAGGGACAAATGCGAAGATTTTGGATACACGTAAAACAACTCCAAATTTTAGGGTTGCAGAGAAATGGGCTGTAAAAATTGGTGGTGGCGAGAATCATCGTTATGCTTTATATGATATGATCATGCTGAAAGACAATCATATTGATTTTGCTGGCGGAATTACTCGCGCTATTTCTAAAACAAAAGAATACTTGAAGCAGAATAATCTCGATCTTAAAATTATTGTTGAAGCTCGTAATTTGGATGAAATTAGAGAAATTTTATTGAGCGACGGAGTGCACAGAATCTTGATTGATAATTTTAACTATGAAGATACCAAAACGGCAGTAAATTTGATTGGCACAAAATGTCAGACAGAATCTTCTGGAAATATCAGTGAAAAAACAGTTCGCGAATATGCTTTGTGCGGAGTGAATTATATTTCTTCTGGCGCTTTAACGCATTCTGTTTACAACATGGATTTGAGCTTGAAGGCTTTTTAATGAAGTTATGAATTTTGAGTTTGATTTAAAAATCTAAACTCTAATATCTAAAATCAAAAATATATGTCGAAAGAGATAGAAGATCGGATTGAGAAACTGCCTGTAATACGCAATCTGGCCCGACTTTTTAAAAGAATAAAATTCCCTTGGTTAGAGGGATTTTCTTTGTATGATTTGCTCGAAATGTATACCATAGGAATTATTGATGGTGCATTTTCATATCATGCAAGTGCGGTTTCTTTTAGCTTTTTTATGGCTTTATTTCCTTTTGCACTTTTTATATTAAACTTAATTCCGTTTATTCCCATAGACAATTTTCAGGAAGATTTCTTGCAGTTCGTTCAGCAAAGCGTTCCGCCAAATACTTTTGATGCGATTAGTAAAATTATCAGCGATATTTTAAATAATAGTCACTCTGGTTTACTTTCGTCTGGATTTTTTCTTTCGATATTTTTAATGGCAAACGGAATTAACGGAATTTTAAGTGGTTTTGAATCTTCAAAACACGTTTTTGACAAACGAGGTTTTTTGCATCAATATTTAGTAGCTCTAGCTATTTCGCTCATAATGACAATAATTTTGTTTGTTACAGTGGCAACAATTGTTGTTTTTGAGGTTTTTATTCAAAAAACAATCATTCAAGATGTGCTCAGTGATCGTATTCCGCTTATTATTTTAGGGCGATATTTGTTTGTTGTTTTAATGATTTTGATAACATCTTCAATATTATTGCGTTATGGTACAAAGCAGTACAATAAAGTGCCTTTTATAAGCATTGGTTCTGTTTTTACAACGATCTTAATTGTTATATCTTCGTTCTTTTTTGGAATTTGGGTTATAAAATTTTCAAAATATAACGAACTTTATGGTTCTATTGGGACATTATTAATTCTAATGTTTTATATTTGGATAAACTGTATGATTCTGCTTTTGGGATTCGAATTGAATGCTTCTATCAGAAAATTAAAACAAAAAAAAGAAAAATAATATGAAAAATTTGATGCTAACTATCGGAGTGTTCTTCTTTGCCCTGACCATGCAAAGTCAAAATGTAATTGGAAAATGGAAAACCATTGACGACGAAACAGGAGAAGCCAAATCGGTAGTTGAGATTTATGAGAAATCTGGAAAAATATACGGGAAGATTGTAGATATACTTCGCGAAGGCCATAAAAAAGATGTTTGTGTTAAGTGTGACGGTGCCGAAAAAAACAAGCCAATTTTAGGAATGGTTATTATAAACGGACTTAAAAAAGACGGTTCTGAATATAACGGAGGAACAATTTTGGATCCCACAAGCGGAAAAAAATACAAATGTTATGTGACTTTAGAATCTGCAGATAAATTGAAACTTCGCGGTTATGTTGGAATTTCTTTAATGGGAAGAACACAATATTGGACGAGGGTTAAAAATTAATTAAAAACTAAATGCGAAAATTAACTTCGATAATTTTATTCTTAGTTACGGTTTTAAGTAGCTTCGGACAATCTAAGAATTCGCCATTACCAATAAGTCATCTAATAGGTGACTTTTATGTTTATAAAACGTTTCATGATTATAATGGAACGCTGATTTCTGCCAATGCCATGTATCTAGTTACAGATAATGGTGTTGTGCTTTTTGATGCGCCTTGGGATAAAAGTCAGTTTCAGCCTTTATTGGATAGCATAAAAGCAAAGCACAATAAAGAGGTTGTAATGCTTTTTGGTACGCACTCTCATGAGGATCGTGCAGGCGGATTTGATTTTTACAGAAAAAAAGGAATCAAAACATACTCAATTAAATTGACAGATGACATTCTGAAAAGTAAAAATGAACCAAGAGCTGAATTTGTAATTCCGAATGATACTACTTTTACTGTAGGCCAATATAAATTTGAAATGTATTATCCTGGCAAAGGACATGCGCCAGACAATATTGTAGCGTGGTTTGCAAAAGATAAAATTCTGTACGGCGGATGTTTTATAAAAAGCGCTGAAGCAAAAGATCTTGGATATTTAGGAGATGCCGATGTTAAGGAATGGGAAAAATCTATTAAAAAGGTTCAGTCCAAATTTAAAAATCCAAAATATGTTATTCCAGGGCATGATGGCGGAACAACCAATAAATCTATAAATCATACTTTGAAGCTAGTTCAAGATTATAATCTTTCAAATAAAGCCTCTCTTAAATCTGGCCAGAAATAATTTTTCGGCCTATAAAAATTTTGCATGCATTTTATCGAAGTCATTTTACCGCTTTCTTTAGCTAAGACATTTACTTATCGAGTTTCTGAGGCTGAATTTCATTTCCTTAAAAAAGGAATGCGGGTTGCTGTGCCTTTCGGTAAAAGCAAAATATATACAGCACTTGTTTTGGATGTTCATGAAAATGCTCCAACATTGTATGAAGCCAAAGAAATTCATCAGATTTTAGACGAAAAACCAATTGCTACTGAAATTCAGATTAAGCACTGGCTTTGGGTGGCAAGTTATTACATGTGTGGTATTGGCGATGTATATCGTGGAGCTTTTCCAAGCGGATTACTATTGGAAAGTGAAACTATTATTTCGCATAAACCTGATGTTGCCGTAAACGACAGCGAACTTTCTGATGATGAGTTTTTGATTTATGAAGCTTTGCACCATCAGAGTTCTTTAAAAGTTCAGGAAATTGTTTCAATTTTAAATAAAAAAAATATACTTCCGATTCTGCAAAAATTGATTGCTAAGGATATTATTTTTTTGGATGAAGAAATAAAAGAAACTTACAAGCCTAAATTGGTTCGATATGTAAAATTGCATTCACAATATGAATCAGACAATGGTTTGGAAGAGCTGTTAGCTGTGTTGAAAAATGCCAATAAACAAAGAGAAATTGTTTTAACTTATTTTCAAATCAGTGCTTCAGAAAAAAAGCCGATAACAGTAAAAAAGCTTACAGAGGCTTCAAATGCAGGATCGGCAGCTGTCAAATCTCTAATTGAAAAGGAAATATTTGAAGAGTACTATTTGCAACATGACCGAGTTGTATTTGATGGAGAAAAAACAGAAAAAGAGTTAAAGTTAAGTGTAGCTCAGGAAAAGGCTTTTTCTGGAATAAAAAACAGCTTTTTGGAAAAAGAAGTATGTTTGCTTCATGGAGTTACTTCGAGCGGAAAGACCGAAATTTATATTAAATTAATTGAGGAATATTTACAGACTGAAAAACAGGTTTTGTATTTGCTTCCAGAAATAGCGCTTACGACGCAACTTGTTTCGAGACTGCGTCTTCATTTTGGGGATAAAGTTGCGGTTTTTCATTCTAAATATAGTAATAATGAAAGGGTTGAGGTCTGGAGACAAACGCTTGAGAATTCGCCAAAAGCACAAATCGTAATAGGAGCAAGATCAGCTTTGTTTTTGCCTTTTAACGATTTGGGATTATTAATTGTTGACGAAGAGCACGAACAGACTTTTAAACAGACGGATCCTGCGCCAAGATACCATGCGAGAGATGCAGCGATTGTTTTGGCTAATTTTCATAAGGCTAAAGTACTATTGGGTTCAGCAACACCTAGTATAGAAACTTATTTTAATGCACAAAATGATAAATACGGATTGGTAACTCTTTCTGAGCGTTATAAAAATGTTCGTTTGCCTGAAGTGGTTTTGGTTGATATAAAAGACAAACATTTCAGAAAAAGAATGACAGGGCATTTTAGTGATCTTTTAATTGAAGAAATTGCTGAATCATTGTCATTGGGCGAACAAGTTATTTTGTTTCAAAACAGAAGAGGATATTCGCCTATAATTGAATGTATGACTTGCGGTCACGTTCCACATTGCCAGCAGTGTGATGTTAGTTTGACTTATCATAAACACAAAAATCAGCTTCGATGCCATTATTGTGGCTATTCAATTGCAAAACCAACTAATTGCCACAACTGTTCGAGCATAGATTTGACAACAAAAGGTTTTGGTACAGAACAAATAGAGCAGGAGTTGTCTTTACTTTTTCCTAAAGCAAAAACAGCCAGAATGGATCAGGATACAACGCGCGGTAAATTTGGTTTTGAAAAGATAATAGATACGTTTAAAAATCGTGAAATTGATATTCTAGTTGGCACACAAATGCTAGCCAAAGGGCTTGATTTTGATAATGTAGGTCTAGTTGGAATTATGAATGCTGACAATATGCTTCATCATCCCGATTTTAGGGCTTTTGAACGTAGTTTTCAGATGATGACTCAAGTTGCGGGAAGAGCTGGACGGTCAGAAAAACAAGGTAAAGTTGTTATTCAGACTTACAATCCAAATCATAATACAATTCAGCAAGTTACAGATCATAATTATATAGGTATGTATAAAGAGCAGTTGTATGATCGACAAATTTATAAATATCCGCCTTATTTTAGAATTATAAAGCTTACGCTAAAGCATAAAGATTTTGATAAACTGAAAGAGGGAGCGATGTGGCTATATCAGGTTTTGAATCAAAACTTAGGAATGCCAGTTTTAGGGCCAGAAGAACCAGCGATAAGCAGAATACGAAATGAATATATCAGAACTATATTAATTAAGATTCCGCAAAATCTTCACTTAGGGAATACAAAAAAAACTATTCAGAAAATGCTGAATAGTTTTGAAGCTGTGGCTCAGTATAGAGCTATAAAAGTTGTGATTAATGTAGATTTCTATTAAGACGGCATAATTAAGAAGAAGTTGAAAGTGCTTTTACAAGATCTTCTTTTTTGTTTCGGCTTAAAGGTATTTTGGTAATTCCTATTTCAGCAAATTTACTATTAAAGCGCTCAACCTTATCTATATTAATGATATAGGATTTGTGAACACGGATAAATTTGTCTTTGGATAAATCATTTTCAAAAGATTTCATAGTAGAAAGTACCAGATTACTGTCATCTTCCGTTACTACTCTTACATAATCTCCAAAAGCTTCAATCCATTTTATTTTTGAAGTAAAGATTTTAAGTTTTTTAAGATTACTTTTGATGAATATATGTTCGCCTTCTTCTTCTTTGATATCTTTTTTAAGTAAATGCATATCAATTGCCCTTTTTACAGAGGCATTAAAACGATCTACTGCAATTGGTTTTTGAAGATAGTCGGTAGCATCATAATCGAAAGCTTTTAATGCATATTCGGCTTTAGAAGTGATAAATATAATCTGCGGTTTTGATTTTAATCCGTCAAGAAAATCAAAGCCGTTAATAACTGGCATTTCTATATCAAGAAATATTAAATCGATATTATTTAATGAGATACAACTTTTTGCTTCAATTGCATTAGAAAAATCCCCGATTAAATGCAAGCCTGGGTGATTATTAACCAATTTGGCAATAATTGTCCTTTGTATAGAACTATCATCTACGACAACACAATTTAGTTTCATAACATTTAAATTTAGAATAAATTCAGGATAGCAGTAGTAAATGTATTATTTTTTTGTAAAAAAAACTAAACTTGGAGCATCTTTTTTGCATTATGACGAATAAAAGGAAAAAACTGTTGCATATATAAATTAAATGCTTACTTTTGCACCCAATTTTAACAAATAAATTTTTTATTTATGAATCATTATGAAACTGTTTTCATTTTAAATCCCGTTTTATCTGAGGTTCAGGTGAAGGAAACAGTAACGAAATTTGAAGAATTTCTTACTAGTAGAGGAGCTGAAATGGTATCGAAAGAGGATTGGGGCCTTAAAAAAATGGCTTACGAAATCCAAAACAAAAAAAGTGGTTTTTATCACTTATTCGAATTCAAAGTAGCTGGAGAAGTTCTTTTAGCTTTTGAAACTGAATTCAGACGTGATGAAAGAGTTATGCGTTTCTTAACTGTAAGTTTAGATAAACATGCTATTTCATGGGCTGAGAGAAGAAGAGCAAAATTAAAATCTACTAAAGCGTAATTATTATGTCTACAATCGAGCAATCTGCAAAAGGAAAAAAAGACGGAGATATCAGATATTTAACGCCTTTAAACATTGAAACTAACAAAACTAAAAAGTATTGCCGTTTCAAAAAATCAGGAATCAAATACATCGATTATAAAGATGCTGATTTCTTATTGAAATTCGTTAACGAGCAAGGAAAAATTCTTCCTCGTCGTTTAACTGGAACTTCATTAAAATACCAAAGAAAAGTTTCTGTAGCTGTAAAAAGAGCTCGTCACTTAGCTTTAATGCCATACGTGGCCGATTTATTAAAATAGTATAAAAATCTAGTCGCTGGTTTCTGTTCAAGCAGAACCTAACTTCTAAAATATAAGGACAACAACATGGAAATTATTTTAAAACAAGACGTACAGAACTTAGGATTTAAAGATGATGTAGTATCTGTAAAACCTGGTTACGGTCGTAACTTCTTGATTCCTCAAGGTTTTGCTACTTTAGCAACTCCTTCTGCTAAAAAAGTTTTAGCTGAAAACCTAAAACAAAGAGCACACAAAGAAGCTAAAGTTGTTGCTGATGCTAAATCATTGGCTGAGGCAATTAAAGCTCTTGAAATTAAAATTTCTGCAAAAGCTGGTGGAGAAAAACTTTTTGGTTCTATCACAAACATCGACATTGCTGAAGCTTTAGAAAAATCTGGAAACGCTATCGATAGAAAATTCATCACTAGTGGTATCGTAAAACGTACTGGAAAATACAGTGCAAGTATCCGTTTACACAGAGATGTAATTGTTGAGTTACCATACGAAATTGTTGCTGAAAAGTAATAGTTTTAAAATCTATATTAAAATCCCGATGTAAATCGGGATTTTTTTGTTTAATATAAAACTGACATTAATAATTAGATTTATAGCTGAGGCTTAGAGCTTACAGCATAAACATAAAGCTTAAAAAGGAAATGAAATACGCAAGACTAACAAAAGAACAATTTGACGAATTACACGCTGAATTTGCAAGTTTTTTGGCTACACAAGCTATAGATAGGAAAGAGTGGGAAGAGCTTAAAACTAATAAGCCGGAAGTAGCAGAACAGGAACTTGATGTCTTTTCGGATTTAATTTGGGAAGGTGTATTGTCTAGGGCAGAATATTTAGAGCACTTTTCTAAAAGCCATATATTTTTGTTTCATTGTTTTGATACTTACATTCAATCGATTGTTTTGAAATCACTTTCTTTGGATGTTGATTTTTTGACAAAAGAAGGGCTTCAGTGGTTGAGTGATAATATGTTTACTGAGAATATCGAAATGAAAGTAGGGAAAAAGGTGTTTACAGAAGAGCGTAATTTTTCAATTTTTGAATTGATTAAACAAGGTGCTTTTTTAAGTGACGGCCAATTATTCAATCAAATTAACACAATTATAGAATCTTAGTTTAAGTTTAAGTAAGCTTTTAGAAGGCAAGCAGTTATTAATTAAATGCTTGTCTTTTTTTGTTTTTTAACTTTTGTTCAATCTTTTTGTTGTTTTTTGCCCCGTATTTCTACGCGTTTTTTTAAAATTCTTTAAACTTTTTTAAAATTTAAGTTTTTTAGAAAAACATGAACATGTTTGGCCTTAATTACGGATAGTTTTACCGATAAATCAATCTAAATTGTAAGAATATGCTTTAATTATATCGATTTAACATATTTTGTTTAATATTTTGTTTAATGAGTAAATAACAATTAATTTATGTTAAATGTAGCGTTTTTTCTAATGTTTTTGGCGACTTGTAATTTTGAAATTAAAGTTTCATGAATAAATTATAAGAATTTTATTCTTGTTTTATGTTTTTGTTTTTCCTAATTTTAGGTAACAAAAGTTAAACAAAGTTTTTCTTTTGGTTTTTTAAGCAAAAAAGATTGAATTATTTTTCTTTTGCTGTTGAGATTGAAATTATAGAAAATTAAATAATAACTTAATAAGTCTGTGTATGGAATTGACAATTACTTTCTTTATCAAATTTACTTTAGTTGTTTCCTTTGTTTTAGCTTTATACTTTATCCTATTAAGCTTGCTTCATCTCAGCAAAATTTTTAATCGTTATACGACATCTAATTTTTTTTCAAAAGGTTTACATTTTAGTTTGCTCTCTTGTAGCTGCCCCATTTTGCGGGCTGATTATAAGGAGCAATAATTTTATTGGATATAAAGAGATTCATATTAGCTTTTGCAAGCTAGATAGTTTAGAATGCCTAATCAACTTTCTAATAAACGAATCGACATATATATAGAATCCCCATTCTACTTTAAATTAAAATTTTCGTTATGAAAATTAGGCCTGCAACAAATCACTCCTCTAGGGAAATTGACTGCAATCATTTTTCCTCAAAAAATGCGGAATTTATTTTGTCTCTTGAAGATAGAATATGTTCTCAGGTATATTTAGATATACCGAATTCAATATTTTTTTTATTAAAACAGAATTCAGTAGCTTTTTTATAAGTTACTAGGATTTGTTTTAACTGTTTGATTTTTAATTGATTGTTTATTGCGTAGGTGCTCGCACTTACTGCAAGAGGTGTTTTATTGTCCATTTTCTAATCTTCCAAATTATGAAAAAAAAATTTACTTTTTGTAGTCTCAATCCTCAAATGAGATTATTAGGACTTTTAATGTTATTCTTTATATGCACTAATGCATTCTCTCAGACTATTTGTAGACCTGTGTCTCAGACAAATAGTGCGGGAGGAGGGCTTTTGTGTTTAGGAGTAGATGTTAATAGTCCTGCCAATGCTTTTGATAGCGCTGGCTTATCTACTTATGCGACCTTATCAAATGGTATTGCAGTAGCTGGGTGTTTTGCAGAAGAAACATTGACCTTAAATCAAACTGCCCGAGCCGGTGACCAAGTTGCAATATACATTGGTACTGGCAACGGATTACTTGATTTAACTTTGTTGTCAAATGCAACAGTTCAAGCTAAAAATTCGGGAACCAATGTCGGTTCAAGTGTGGCATTAAATAGTCCGCTTTTGAATTTGAATTTGCTAAGCGGCAATACTGTTGCCGTTGCAAAATTTCCTATTACGGGTGATACCAACCAAATTCAAATTCAAGTTGGAGGAGGTTTGTTAGCTCTTCTAACAAGTTTAAGAGTTTACGATGTTAGACTAGAATTTGCTCAGCCAACCGTAACAGGCGGTTTATCACAGACTGTCTGTTCTGGAGTTCCGACAACTCTTACCGCAACACCTGCAGCAGGTACTACCCTAGCTTGGTATAGTTCTGAGTTTTCTACGGCAGCTTTAGCAGTAGGAAATACGTATACAACTCCTGCTTTAACAGCAAATACTACATATTATATAGGAATAACTAGAGCTGCAGGATGCGAAGGAAATGTTCGTGTGCCTGTTGTTTTAAATGTTTCTAATCCAGTTGCCCCAGCAATTAGTAACACGGGGCTTACAGTTTGTTCTACAGGAGCGACACAGCAGACTACTTTATCAGTTGTAAATCCTGTTCCAGGAACAACTTATTCTTGGTACTCTGCTTCAACTGGAGGGCCTGCATTAGCAACAGGTACAACTTATTCACCTACAGTTCCTTTAGGGACTACTCCATTTTTTGTAGAAGCTTCTATTGGAAGCTGTATAAGTAATAGAATACAAACGAATGTTGTTTCTACAGCTGTTCCTGCTACACCAACAGTTTTGACGCAAAGTGTAACAATACAATCTGGTCAGAATGCAACGTTAAATGCAACAACTTCAGAAGTTGGGGCACAATTAAATTGGTATGAAACGGCCACTGGCGGAACAGCGGTTGCTACAAATACAGCCACTTTTACCACGCCAATTTTAACAGCTACTAAAACCTATTATGTTGAAGCGCAAAGTCCAAATGGAAATTGCGTTAGTGCAACTAGAGAACCAGTTACTGTAACGGTTCAGCCAGCAGCTTTAGGAGGATGTCTTGAAGCCAGCAGTCAGGTAACTAGCCAAGTGGGAATATGTTTATTGTGTAATGCTACAAATCCGAATTTCTCCGTAGACGGAAATCCTGCAACTGCAGCAAGACTCACTATTCCTGTGAATGTATTAGGATCTATGCAGCAAACATTGCAATTTACTAATCCTGGAAAAGCAGGAGATCGTGTTGATGTTGACTTAGAATTGCCAGGAGGTTTAGCCGATGTTCAGTTGCTAAGCGTAATTAGTTTGGCAACCTACAATGGGGCGACTTATAATAATGATAGAGTTGCGATTAATAATCCTCTAATTACTTTGCAATTATTAAGTGGTACTAAATATAGAGCTAGCATTACAGCTGGTGCCAATTTTGATCGTGTAGAGGTTCGTTTAGGAGGAGTTTTAGGTCTTTTAACTAATTTGGACATTTATCAGGCAACTTACCGATATAAAGACCCTGCGATTACTGGAAATACTACTATTTGCAGTGGGGCAACTACCACTTTAACTGCTGCACTAGCAGTAGGGGAAACAGTTAAATGGTATAATGTTCCTACGGGAGGCACTTCATTGGCTTCGACAGCGTCTTATATAACGCCAGCTTTAACTGCACCAGCGACTTATTATCTTGAGGTTACGAGAAATGGCTGTGTGAATAGTGAAAGATCATCGGTTCAAGTTTCAATTGATAATCCTATAGCACCAGCTGTCACGCCTACTCCAGTGAATCTTTGCGCTGGACAGACATCTACTATTACAGTACAAGCACCAGTGGCTGGAGCTACTTATAATTGGTATAATACAGGCGGAAATTTAGTGTTTACAGGCAATGTCTTTACAACTCCAGCATTGAACGCAACTACAGATTATTTTGTAGAGGAGGTAATAGGAAATTGTTCGAGTCCAACTCGCACTAAGGTTACACTTAGTGTCAGCCCACTACCAGCCGCACCTACTGTAGCATCGTCAACAGTAGTTATTCAGTCAGGACAGGTAGTGACTTTACAAGTTTCTAACCCTGTTTCTCAAATTGCTTATGACTGGTATGATGTGCCAACTGGAGGACCAGCTCTCGTAACTAACAGTCCTAGTTACACACCATCACCAGCATTAACAGCAAACAAAACATTTTATGTTGTTGCCAGAAATACTTCTGATTGTTTAAGCAGTACTAGAACAGCAATTAATGTTGTGGTGACACCTCCAGCAGCAATTACTTCTTGTTTACGACCTTTCCAGCAAACCATTTCTACAAATGGATTATGTATTGGCTGTACAGCCGTTTTAGGCACTGAAGGAAATTCGGTAGACAATGATTTTGATACCGCAACAACTCTTCAAAATGTAGTTGGAGTAGGAGCTTACATACAACAAAAGCTTGATTTTTCAAATTTAGGATTTCAGGGAGATATTATTGAAGTGGAACTTGGCTTGCCAACAGGCGTTTTAGATATTGGCGCTCTTTCGTATATCGCTTTAGAAAGTTATAACGGAGGAACAAATAATGGTGATGGAGGTTCTATCAACAATCTTTTAAATGTGCAGCTTTTAGGGGGAAATCGTTTTAAAGCTAGCTTTGTTGCTGGGTCTGACTTTTCTGGAGTTCAAATACGTTTAGGAGGCGTTGCTACAGTTTTAAGCGAATTGGATATTTATGGTGCTTCATTTAAATATAAAGCAGCTGCTATTACGGGTATATCACCTGCAATTTGTTCTGGACAGTCGGCAAATTTAACTGCTACTACTACTGCAGGAGATACGATTAATTGGTATGCTGACGCGAGCGGTGGAACTGCTTTAGCAACTAATACAAGCACTTATAATACTGGTGCATTAACAGTAACAACTACTTTTTATATAGAGGCGGTAAGAGGAATATGTATAAATAGTGTTCGTCAGCCAGTTACTGTTCCTGTTTTACAAATCCCAACAGAGGCAAATATTGTAATAGCAAGTCCGATTGAAGCTACTTGTACTGGAACAGCGGCTGTAGCACCTACTTCAACAATTGCAGGAGCTACATTTAAATATTATAAAGATCAAAATAAAGCAACAGAAATTGTAGATGGAAGTATAGATGGAAGTATAACATTTGCAAAAGACCCTATTACTGGTGATCTTTCATTAACTGGTTTGACCGCTTTGAATTCTCCTTACAATTTATATATATCTGCAGTGAATGGAGGTACTTGTGAGAATGTGAATGGAGATTTAAAACAAGTAACAGTTAATTTCCCTTCAACAACGTCTTTAACTGTTATCGCTACTCCATTGCAAGCTTGTGGAAGTGCTAATTTAGTAAATGCAATCACTAATTTTGATTCAACAGGAGCGACTATTTATACTTTTTATGATCCTTCAAATAATGTGATAACTGCGGATGCTGCAGCTAATATAACAGTAAGCGGGGTTTATTCAATAGAAGCACAGCTTGCTGGTGACACTTGTCCTTCAGCTAAACAAACTGTAACGGTGACAATTAATGCTTTACCAAGTTTGATAGTTACTAATCCGCAAGAATCTGTAAATGTTGGAACAGATGTTCCATTAAATGCAGTTTCTACAGGAACAATTACTTGGTTTGATCCACAAGGAAATCCAATTGCTGGACCTCCATTTACAACGGGGCCATTAAATATCCCTGGAATATATACTTATACCGCAGTTGCAAGTGACGGAATTTGTACTGCAACTGCCACTAAGGTAATCAATGTGATAGACCTTACAAGCTGTCAAAACTTAACAGAACGAGTTTATGCTTCTACACAGTCTGATGGCAGAATAATCATTGGAACTGTTACAAACGGTGCTAATGCAGTAGATGGAAATCCCCAGACATTCTCAACAATTACTACAGGTTTGGGACTTTTGGGAGTTGGTACAACATGGCAAAATTTAAACTGGTCAGCTCCTATTGCTAAAGGTACTCCAGTAACGGTTAAATTAGGATCTGAATATAGTTTATTGGCTGTTGGAGAGAACTTATCGGTAGTAGGAACTATCGGAGGAAATCTTATTGGAGCAATGCAGCCTGTGTCAGGATCGCTATTAAAATTAATTTCAGGAGATAATACTTATGAATTTACTTTTGTTCCTTCCGATGCATCTGGTCCGCAAAATTATGATGGTATTCGTATTGTGTCTTCTTCACTTCTAAGTGTTGCACAAAACACAAAAGTATTTGAGGCTTATTATAAAAAGCCAGTTACAGCTGTAACATGTACTCCGGGAGATATTCAGGATATATTTTATGGAGCAACAGACATAAACCTTCCTGTGGGCGCAGCAACTGCTTTAATAGGAGTGAGTGATGCTTGGAATGTTGCTGACAATGATGTGACTACTTTTGCAACAATGTATAGCGGGGCAGGAGTTTTAGCAGCTGCAGACTTAACGGTGCAATTTAAAACACCTTCTGTTCTTAGTGATACTTTAAGAATTGTGGTTTCTAAACCAGGCACTCTTTTAAGCGTGAATCTACTTACAGGGTTTTCAGTGCAGCGTTATTTAGGAAATGTGGCAGTTGGTGCTCCAATCCAAAATACAAGTACTTTATTAAGTATAAAATTATTGCCAGGAAATACATTGGCAATGGTATTGGTTTCTTCTCCAACAGAAATTTATGATAGAGTTAGAATTCGTTTAGGAGGGGTTGCAGGAGTGTTAGATTTCTTAAGAGTTCATACTGTAGAAAGAACAGCTAACACAACTGTTATAGGTGCAGATCCGCAGAATAAAATAACGGTCTGTCCAGGAACGGATATTACGCTCCAAATACCCGAAGTGGCTTGTTCTACTTATCGATGGTACGATGCAGAGACAGGAGGAAACTTAGTGGCTACTGGACCTACTTTTACAGTGCCAGATAATTTAACTGCAGGAATTTATAGATATTATGTACAGCCAGTTCGTTATGGTTGCGAGAATTACGCGAGAGGAGAAGTTACTGTTGAAGTAAAAGCTTCTGCTCCAGTAAATGCTTTGACAGATATTACTTTAAACGGAGGAACAGCAACATCAATTTGTTCTGCTTCTGGAACTGTAACTTTAGCAACAAGTTTAAGCGGAACACCAGTTTTAACAAATCCTGTTTATCATTGGTATCGTTTTGATGGAACAACAAGTCAATTAATTCCAGGTGAAACAACTGCACAATTGATAGTAAATGGATTGACTCCAGGAACTTATACTTATTTTGTTGGAGTGAGTTCAGATGAATTGTGTGAAACTGCAGCTGCAGATAGAAAACAAATTACATTCACAATATTGCCTCCTTCAGTAGTAAATGATATTTTAGTTGATGATACAACGGTTTGTAATGGAGTTCCAGCGATATTAACGCCTTCAGCACCATCATTGTCAAGCCCAGTATTCACTTGGTATTTAGATGCTAATAAAACACAGCCTATTACAAATGGAGATGTTATTGCAGGAGTTACTTATACTATAGATGTTGCCGGTGTTTTAACCGCTTCAGGTTTAACAAAAGCAGTAAGTCCTAAAACATATTATGTTGCTGTTGCAAGCACTAATACTTGCGAAAACTTAGCAGGAACATTACAAGATGCAGTAATCATTATTAGTGATCCAAATACACCGACAACTACAGAAAGTACTCAGAATTTCTGTTTATCTTCTTCGTCTACAGTTGCAAATATTCAAGTAAATGAAAGCAATGTAATTTGGTATGATGCTGATACAGGAGGAAACGTAATTGCTTCAACTACTCCATTAGTAAGCAGAATTTATTATGGAGCTGCAACTGATGCAGTTACTGGATGTGAAAGCTCAGTAAGATTAGAAGTAACAGTAAATGTAAACGATCCGGGAACACCGACATTGGTGACCGCGGGAACACAAAATTTCTGTTTGGCAAATGCGCCGACATTTGCAAGCATCCAAACTAATGAAACAAATATTGTCTGGTATACGGCTTTAACAGGCGGAACATTGATTCCATCTACGACAGCTCTAACAACAGGCCAGTATTTTGCGGCTATCTCAGATCCGACAACTGGCTGCGAGAGCGCTGCAAGACTGACAGTTGATGTGATTGTAAATGATCCGGGAACACCGACATTGGTGACTGCGGGAACACAAAGTTTCTGTAAAGAAGACCTTCCGACATTTGCCAGCATCCAAACTAACGAAACAAATATTGTTTGGTATACAGCTGCAATAGGCGGAACATTAATTCCATCTACTACGGCTCTAACAACAGGTCAGTATTTTGCGGCTATCTCAGATCCTGTAACAGGCTGCGAGAGCGCCACAAGGTTGACGGTTGATGTGATAGTTAATGATCCGGGAACACCAACATTGGTTACTGCAGGAACGCAAAACTTCTGTTTGGCAAATGCTCCTACATTTGCAAGCATCCAGACAAATGAGACTAATATTGTTTGGT